>JBLNFC010000660.1:0-4000 GCA_050263355.1 Acidobacteriota bacterium | reverse complement strand
GGATACTGCCGTTCAAAATCCGGAAGGGAACGGGCCCAATAAAAATATTCTGGTGAACGTTCACGAAGCCAAGCGCTACACCTTCAATTACGGCGTGGGCTTGGAAGTGCAGACCGGAACTCCTTCGGGGTCGAATGCGCCTTCGGGTCGAACCGGCGTCAGTCCTCGAGTGTCGTTTGATGTCACCCGCATCAACTTTCGGGGGCGCGATCACACCATTACTTTCAAGTCTCACGTCGGCCGCCTGCAGCAACGAGTTCTCTTGAGCTACGACGCTCCCCGCTGGTTCAATAAGCCGAACCTGCGCCTCACGTTCACGGCGTTTTATGACAATACATTCGACGTGAGCACCTTTGCCTCCAAGCGATTGCAAGGTTCCGTTCAAGCGGAGCAGAGCGTAGGGCGGGGAAGTACGCTCTTTTACCGCTTCAGCTATCGAAAGGTGCAGGCAGCGAATTTCGCTGAGAATTTCAGTCCTAACGAAGTGCCGCTATTATCGCAGCCGACGCGCGTAGGCATGCCGGGCTTCAGCTACATCCGAGATCACCGCGATAATCCTTTGGAGAGCAAAAAGGGCAGCTATGTGACCTTCGACTCAGGGGTGGCCTCCAGTACCTTCGGTTCGGAAGCTGATTTCAGTCGATTGCTGGTTCAGTATTCCACTTACTACACGTTCAAAAAGAGGTACGTTTTCGCGCGTTCCACCAGCGTCGGAGTCGAAACCCCGTTCCGCGATACCATCATCCAAAGTCCCAGCCAGGCGGTCGAGCCTCTACCACCGGGTGCAACCCTGCTCCCACTACCTGAGCGCTTCTTCTCGGGAGGCGGCAACTCTCTGCGAGGGTTCGGGTTGAATCAAGCGGGACCTCGCGATTTGAACTCGGGATTTCCGGTGGGAGGCAGTGGGCTGTTTATCAACAACCTGGAACTTCGGTTCCCGCCCATGCTTTTGCCGTTTTTCCAGGACAATCTCAGCTTTGCTGTGTTCCACGATGCGGGTAACGTTTTTGATACGGGCCACGATATGCTGCATAGCTTAATCCATTGGAAACAAAGGAATCCGGAGCTATGTCAGCAGCAGAGTACCTATCAGCATTGTGACTTTAATTACGTTTCCCATGCTGTGGGGGTTGGAGTACGCTACAAAACGCCGGTTGGCCCGGTGCGGTTCGATTTTGGCTATAACTTGAATCCACCCGCTTTTCCAAGCTTCGTGACCAGTGAGACCAACCAGCAGATTTTTCAATCCAGGCAGGCAAGTCACTTCAACGTCTACTTCAGCATTGGACAGACATTTTGATGGCCAAGGGCTTTGTAAAATTCGTGCTCTCGGTTGCGCTGCTGGCAGGAGCGGCCAATGGCGGCGACATTATCGACCGCATTGTGGCCGTGGTGAATGGTCATGTCATCCTGCAGAGTCAGTGGGACGAGAGCGTCGCTTACGAGGCTTTGCTCAACCAACGGCCTGCCGGAAATTTCACAGTCGAGCAACGCAAGGCTGCACTGGATCGACTGATCGATCAGGAATTGATTCGCCAACAGAGCCGGCCAGCTGATTTTCGCGTCCCAACCGTCGCGGATGTAGAACATCGGATTAGGGACATCAGGAAGAACTACCCCAACATTTCCTCAGAAGAGGCATGGCAATCCCTGCTGGCCCGTTATGGATTAAAGGAAAGCGACCTCCGCGACAAAGTGGCAGCTGAGATAGACGAGATACGAGCGGTCGACGCGCACCTTCGTCCCGGCGTTCAGGTTGATTCCCGCAGCGTCGAAAGCTATTACCGCGACAAACTTGTGCCAGAACTCCAGGCCCGCGGAGCCAAAGAGGTGGCTCTTGCGGAAGTCACTCCCGAGATCCGGGAAGTTCTCGCGCAGCAGAAGATGAACGACCTCTTGATCGCATGGCTCCATACTTTGCGTACCAGCAGCACGATCAAAACTCCATTCACCGGCTCTGAAGGGGAAGCCCACTGAGCGAGGACACTCCTAAAGCGCGATCTGTTTTCAAGAAGGTCATTTTAGGCGCCTTTGTCGCTGGTGTTGTCCTCGTCCTCGGCCTCCTGATTTATGTCCGAACCGACTCCTTCCACAGTATGGTTCATCGCCGGATCGTTTCTGCCCTGGAGCAGATAACAGGGGGCCGGGTTGAACTGGGACGTTTTACTGTCGTCCCTTTTCGCTTTCGGGTGGAGATTTACGATCTGACGATCCACGGCAAGGAAGCGTCTTCTGACGTGCCTTATGCTCACACGGATCATGTGGTCGCGGAGATCAGCGTTATTTCAATCTTCGAGAAGGAGTTCGGCTTCCACGCGATTGCCTTGGATCATCCGGTCATTCACATCATCAGCTATCCTGACGGGACAACCAATCAACCCAATCCCAAGGTGCAGCGGACCTCCGGCGCGTCTGCCGTGCAGCAGCTGTTTTCGCTGGCGATCAGTCGACTGCAAGTTACGAAGGGCGAACTGCTTTGGAACGACAAGCGCATACCGCTGGACATTTCCGCAGCTGATGTGTCTTCACAGATGAACTACGCGATCTTGCGAAGCCGATACGAGGGCTACCTGCAAGTCGGGAAACTCGACAGCACATTGCCTGGGTATCGCCCCTTCTCTTCCGGGTTGCGCGCACAATTCAGCTTGGGAGAATCATCCATCGAGATCCATGCTTTCGAACTTTTCTCCAGCCACTCGCGCATAGAAGCTAGTGGCCGCATAGAGGATTTCGCCAGTCCCCATTTCTCGGGAAGGTACAACGCTCGTCTCGACCTCGCCCAGTGGGGTTCAATTCTTCGCATTCCGGAATTGCGCTCTGGCTCTCTGCAACTCGATGGGAAGGGCGAGATCTCAGCCCAGGATTTTCTCGCGAATGGCAAGTTGCTGGTCAAGGATCTTCAGTGGCGTGATCCCTCGTTGAATCTACAGAAAGCTAACCTGAGCGCCGCCTATGAGGCTTCGCGTGCGCGAGTCAAGCTCTCGCAAGCCCAGATGAGCGTTCTGGGTGGATCGGCCAGCGGAGACGCCGAAATTTTCAATTGGCTACACGTCACCCCATCAAATCAGAAAGGGAAGCTTTCTTCCGCCGAGGAACTGCGCGGAGCGGTATCTGTGAAATTCAGAGACATTTCTGTAATGGAAGTCGCATCCGCGCTTAGTACTCGCAAACTGCCATTGAACCGTTTGAAGTTCGTGGGTTCATCGGCGGGAGAGGCTACCGCGAAGTGGAGAGGTACCTACCGCAATTTTGAGGCCGGGTTCGCCTTCAACGTAAGCCCGCCCGCCTCTGCGCCAGCGACGCAAATTCCATTGACTGCAAGCGCCACGGGCGTCTATCGCGGTGCCAGCGAGGAGCTTGAGCTCTCAAACCTGGAGGCATCCACGCGCGCCACGCAGATCAATGCAGCCGGAAGACTCTCGTCGGTTTCCAGCCTTCGCTTTTCGGCTGCGACCACGAATATGGAGGAGTGGCAGCCTCTGCTTGCTTCTTTCCAAGGCCCGCAAATTCCCATCGTGTTGCGGGGACGGGCTGTGTTTAACGGGACAGCCACAGGTCGGCTCTCGAATTTCGCGCTGAACGGTCACTTGCGCGTCAGTGATTTCGATTCCGTGATGCCCGCGTCAGCATACTCAGGGAGAAGGTTTGTGCACTGGGATTCCCTTACGGCAGATATACAGGGATCCCCTCGCGCGTTTTCTGCACGCAGTGGTTTACTGGAGCGGGGAAAAACCACAGTCACTTTTGACCTGAGCGCAATGCTGCAGGGGAGCGAACTGACCGCGATCAGCCCCTTCACCGCGCACATCCGCGTGAAGAACGCCAGTGTTCAAGAAGTGCAGGGCTTCCTAGGCTATGACTACCCCGTGGCTGGGCAACTCGATCTCATTCTCACCGCTTCCGGAACCAGGCTCGATCCTCACGCAGAGGGTCAGCTTGAACTGCGAAATGGATCTTTATACGGCCAGCCCCTTTCGCGGCTGAACTCTAATCTGCGGTA
>JBLNFC010000659.1:0-6890 GCA_050263355.1 Acidobacteriota bacterium | reverse complement strand
TGTAGAGGTGCTGTGCACCCACTTGGGCCGGCCACCAAAGCTGGGGGTTTGCGAGATTCAACTGCTTATACGTTTGGGGAGAAAACCTCACGGTTTTGGACTCGCGCGGCCCCAGGTCGACTGCCTGCGAGAACTGAATCTCTCCAATCTTTCCTTTCAAAACACCATGCACAGCGCTGGCCGAAGCATTCCTCAGCTGCGATGACACTGCAAGGTGCGCCTCATTCGCTGCCGGAAGGTCCAGATGCGTCACCACTTGCGGATCTCTCAATGCGACAGGACCACTTGCTGCCAGATAAACGTCGCGCCATATTCCCATGCACTTGTCGGGTGGAGTCGGCGCCCAGTCGACGAAGGTAATCGCCAGGTCGTCGGCTTGGGGCGGAAAGACCTCCACTGCGAGGGTATTCACCTGTCCGGGAAGAGCGCCCTTGGTGACGTCGAATTCGAACACCCGCCATGTGCCAACCATTTCTTGCGCGTTCGCGATCTGGTGCCCGTTGAGCCAGACGTTCGCCCGGTAATTCACCCCATTGAAGTGAAGCCATAGCGTCTTACCTTGAAAAGAAGAGGGAACCTGGAATTCCGTGCGATACCACCACGACGAGCGAAATGGACTCTCTGGCGGCATCGGAGTAAGCATGAAAGCCTCTGTTCCGATCGGATAAGTGGTTCCAGGAATGGAGCGCAGATTCTTCCCAAAATATGGGTCGAGATACACCTCATCCTTAACGAGGGCAGCAAGCACGGTCGAGGGCACCGACGCCGGATACCAGGAGTGCACAGGAAAGTTCGCTTTTGAAAGAAACTCGCCGCCTTCGCGCACGTCTTTCGAAGGCTGAATCCGCCACTCGCCATTGAGTAGCAGCTTCGCGCCAGTCTGCGCATCTTTTGCAATAGCGAGTGGCTCGGTCGACGCCAGCAGCAGAAGAACAAGCAAGAGAACCGGGACGCGGATGCGCATGAACATGCCCTTTTGGATATGTCGCGTGGTCTGCACCATCAGGACCGCCGCGATCAGGGCCAAAGACTAGAACATCTTCCAGAGAAACTCCATCTTTACATGGGAGCGGATGTCAGAGATAGGTCAACCACCAATCTTTTCGTCGCTGCTTCAGCGCGCCGAACCATTGACATGGAAAATAGAGAATGACAGTCACCGCGATCCAAATAAGGTAGACGAAGGCCAGCCCATGGCCGTATCCCTGCGGTGCGTCTGCAAAGATTGCCCCGTGAAAAAGCCAGCGTACCGGCTGACCCGCCACCCACGCCACAAGAATAGCCAACCAATGAATCACATATAGATGCAGAACATAGAAGAACATGGGCACGCGACCAAAAATCAGCAGGGCTCTCGTTCCACGCGGCACGTAGTCGCGATCAAGCCAGGCCAGCAGCAGCAGCGAAGGCCCTATGGTCAACAGCAGGAACTGCAGTGATGCAGGGTATTTCTCAACATCGAAGAAGAGAATGATTGTTTTGGAGATAGTTGGCTGTATATGCCAGTCGCCCTGCGACACTCCGCCCAGTCCAGCGGGTGGATTTCCATACAGGTTAGTGAAGCGAAGAATTATGAACCCGAGCGTCGACCCGAGCCCCATCCACGCCATGACTCTCCGGCGCCGCGCTCGATCGAGCAGATAAATTTGTCCGAATGCGTACCCCGCAGCCATGACTCCGACCAGTGGAACGAGCGGGAAGAGCACAAATTCCTGGATACCACCGGGAAGCACAATTTCTCCGCGCGCGTGCAGAAGCTTGCCGAACCACTCGAGTCGCCCAAACGTCTGCGGTCGCACTCCGTCCAGCAGATTGTGCCCGAGTATCATCGTCAGTGATATTGCCGTGATCCACGCGATGGGCAAACGCACTACGAGTGACAGAACCAGCATGGATGCACCTAATGCCCAGATCACGCCGAAGAAGCCCCACGGAAATCGGAAGCTCCATGCCGTCCCAACCACCGTAAATTCCAGAAGGATGAGCCAGAACCCGCGTGTCCAGAGGAAGTGCCGCACCTTCGAAGGCGATTCTCGTCGGCTGTAAAGAAAAGCTCCCGTGCCGGCGAGATAGAAGAACATCGGTGCGCAGAAGTGCGTTACCCAACGCGTCGCAAACAACACCAGATTGGTTTGCGACAGTGTCTCCGGTTCAAACGGTATGTTGGTGAAGAAATCGCGGGTGTGATCCAGCGCCATCAGCACCATAATGAGCCCGCGGAATATATCGATGGATGGCAGGCGGCGCAGAGAAGACGCGTCAGGCGCGTCGACCATGGCAGGCGAGTTGTCAGCCGCTGCGAGATGCATTGGATAAGCGATCAAGTCAGCGACATACTGCGTGAGCCGCCATGCAAGGCGCTTGCACTTTCTTGCTATTTTTGAAATCTAGTTTACAGGTCGCCAGCTCGGTGCTTGTCCTGCCGCGCGTAAACGGAGGGGTTGATGCCGAACTCGCGACAGAACTGGCGAGTGAAATGGCTTAGATTTTGAAATCCGCTGGCGAAACAGGCATCGGTCACCGACACCCGGTCGCGCAGCCTGCGCGCTGCCTCGCTCAAGCGCCTACGGCGAAGATAAGCATGGGGTGGCACACCCACCAATTCACGAAATATCCTTGCGAAGTGAAACTCACTCATGCCCACTGACCGAGCGAGTAACGCCAATCTCTGTTCCTGGGCGTAGCATCGATCCATCTGTTGACGAGCCGCGTCCACGCGTTCCGCGTACCAGCTCAATTGACGATCGCGGTATGGCTCACGCGCATGATCTGAGTAGCGCAGGATCTCCGCGATGACCTCATGAACTGCTTCCTCAGCCCGCATTGGTTCCTCGCGACTCTTCCCGAGCTGCAGAAAAAGGTAGGCCAGACGGTTACTGGGAGAATGCACCGGCTGCTTTCGTGCCGCTCGTTCAAACCTATCTGTTTGTTCGGGTGAATTCGCCGAAGCCAGATAGTTGATGCTTACGCAGACATCAGTCGGCACCAACTCGAAATGCCTGCAGCGGTATTCCATGCCCGCGCAGTTGAGGAAATAATGCCCTGGACCAAGTTCCCACAACCCTCCTTCGATCTCCAGTGAAAACTTCCCTTTCTCCACGCGACTGACGGAATACTCGGAAGTAACTTCCAGTTTGGGATCGTGGTGGTGCTCTTCACCCGGATGATCAAAACGGCCAAAACAGAACTCTGTTAGGTCGAGTAAGGGGGTGTAGCGAATCATAGTTCCGTGCTTGCAGACGTGGGATTCACATCAGACCCGTCGCCGCACCTCGCAGCCGTTCCGCAGCTTTCGCTGCGCTACCAGACCCGGCAGGCGTTTGCTCGCACCATCTTCTGTCCTGCTTTACAACCAAATGCGTGCGCGAACTCCGGCATGTTCGCTACGACGTTATTCACCCGGTAGCGGTTCAGAGAATGGCCCTGGGTAAGCACCGCGGTGCGCGCCGCCTCAGGACGCAGTTCTCCGCACCAGACTGTCGAGTATGCGGCAAAGAAAGTTTGCTCCTGAGTCATGCCGCCTTCCGCCGGACTGTCCAGGCTCTTCCCTTGCGACTCCAACGTGCTCTGGAGCGCGTTGAGCGTGAGGTGAACTCCGCCGTTGTCCGCCGTATCTTCGCCCAAGGATAATTTGCCATCCTGCTTTACCCCAGCCTCGGGAACATCCTGCGTATATTCGTCCGCGATGCAATTGTCCTTCTGCTCGTAACTTGCCGCATCCGCCGGAGTCCACCAATCACGCAAATTGCCGTTAGCATCGAACTTGCGCCCCTGATCGTCATACCCGTGGATGATTTCGTGCCCGATCACCGCGCCAATGGCACCGTAGTTGGCGGCGTCGACCTGCCCAGCATCAAAGAACGGCGGCTGCAGAATTCCAGCGGGAAAGTTGATGGTGTTGGTCTGCGCATCTTCATAGGCGTTGACCGTGGGCGGCGTCATTCCCCATTCGTGCCGATCGGTGGGTTTTCCGATTTTCGCGATCCTCCGGTTGATCTCGAAGTTCGACGCGCGTTGCACATTTCCTAGAAAATCGTCGCGTTTGATTGTCACGCTGGAATAGTCGATCCAGTGATCGGGATAGCCAATCTTGTCTACCTGCGCCCGCAGCTTCTCGTGTGCCAGCTTACGTGTCTGCGCCGACATCCAGTTCTGCGCATCGATCTCCCGGTGCAGCGAGCTTTCTATGGCCTTCACCATCTCCAGCATGCGTGTCTTACTCTGGGGAGGGAAGTAACGCGCCACATAGGCCTGCCCCACCGCCTCACCAAGGTCCGTATCGGCATAGGTCGAGCACCGCCGCCAGCGCGGCTGAATCTGCTGCGCGCCGGAGATTGTCTTACCGTAGAACTCGAAATTCTCGTCCAGAAAAGGCTTGCTCAAAAGGTTCCCCATGAAGTTGACGGTGGAGAAGCGCAGATACGCGCGCCAGTGCTCGATGGGTTCATTGGCCGCCAGTTTCTCCATACCTTTGAAAAACCCTGGCGACACGTTCAGGTACTGCGGCGAGTCCGGCACGTGCATAGCACCGAAATAAGCCTTCCAGTTGAAAGATGGCGTGAGCGACTGCAGTTGCTGAAGGGACATCTTGTTGTTTAGATTTTTCGGATCGCGGCGAGCGACGATGTCCATCGCCGCATTGGCCAGTGCAGTCTCGAAAGCCAGCACCACCTGTGCATCCGCCGTTGCCTGGGCCGGGGCTTCGCCGGTCAGTTGCAGCACCCGGGCCACGTGTTTCACGTAAAGATCGCGAATCTGCTTCGATTTCTCATCGTCTTTCAGGTAAAACTCGCGGCTGGGCATCCCCATGCCGGATTGGTCGATGGTAGCCAGTTGCTTGGTGGCGTCGTCGAAATCCGGGGACGCATAAAGCCCGAACAGCACGCCCCCATACTGCGCGCTAATAAAGTTCAGGTCGGCCGGCCGGATGATCTGGTGAATGGACGCGACCAGCGCCGGCAGCTGTGACTTGTCTTGCAACTTGGCGATGCGATCGATGACCGGCTGCAACGGGCTGAGGCCCGCCTTATCGATAGCAGTCTCATCCATGCACGCCGCATAGTAGTCGCCCGCCTTCTGCTCCACGGGAGTTCGGCTCGCCGCGGGCTTCGAGGCCTGCTCCAGCGTATTGCGCAGGGCTGCAAGATTCCAGATCGCCAGCGAGTTGAATGTGCCCCATGCAGCCTGGTCTGGCGGTATCGGATTCGCTTTGATCCACTTACTGCAGGCGTACTGAAAGAAGTCATTGCAGGGATCAGTGCTCTTATCGACCTGGTCAGGGCTGAAGCGCTCCAGCCGCGGCATCGATGCGTCGCTCGACGGCGTACCCGGAGGCGCTGCGATTACTCCCATCGACAACAACAAAACCAGACAGACGAGACAGACGAGCACACGCATCATGACTCCTCCCAAGCAACCATAATATGGACGTGAAACTTGCAGAATGGTAAACAGCCGTCCAAAGAAAACATTCGCAGGGCGGCGCTGTGCCTTTGCAGGAGGCTCAATTCACGTCAGTAGATTGCGCCCCCGGCCTGTGTCGAAGTCAGCACCCCTGCGTCCGCGGAAACGATATAGCTGACTCCACCCTTCCCACTCCAGCGTGCGATGTCGAAGCTGCCGCTCGTATTGATTCTGTACACGCTGATATTGTCGTACGTGAGTGGCGTTTTTGATTGGCACACCTGCGGAGCTCCCGCAGCCTGCATGAAGTACACCGTACTTGTTCCGACCACGGTGCTGTTTCCCGCAGCATCGATCAAGAGCGCAGTCTTCTCATCGATGGCGATGTCGCGCGGCGAATTCGACCAACCGTTCATATAGATCCGGCACATAAACGCGAGGTCACGACCCATTCGATCGCGAGTGACAAAGTGAGGATCACCAATAATGCCCTGCAGATTGGCAATGGTCACGAAATCGCGGTCAAGACTGATGTAGCGCGTGAAAGGATCAGCCAATGCCTGACTCGAGGTAACACCCTGGCTGGCCAGCGCTGAGTACAAGAACTCTGTGAGCACATTCATTCCGGCGCTCGTGCCGCCGATGGGAACGCCCCGCGAAATTAACGTGTTGAGCAAATCTTCCACTGGAGTTCCCTTCCAGAAATTGATGTAATCCGACTGGTCGCCTCCAGCTATCCACAGCGCTTCTGCACTCTGTATTGTGCTCACGACGAAGGGATCGCTGGCTGCAGCACGATTGGGAATAATCAACGTTGAGACAGAGTTCTCATTCGGACAAAGCTGTTGAATATATGGGTTATACGCGTTGGTTCCCGTTGCGCGGATCACCAGAAAGTCGCCACTCCCGCTGCGCTGGCACATCCATTGGAAAGCGGCATCCACATCGGTACCACCCCCCATCAAGACCGTTCCCGGAGTCGTGGATGTGGTCACGTCATTGGTATTGCCCACGCGAAAATAAGAGTACTGTTTGGCGGCGAAGGCGGATGAAGCCAGGCAGAGTACAAGCAGAATAGAAGCTTTGCGCAGCATTAGAACCTCCAAGTGGCCCGCCATCATACGACGTACCTCGCCGCCCAGCAAACCTGCTGCGCTTTTGCTGAGAACCGACGACTAACGACCGACCCTACTCTCGTTTTGGCTTCATCAACTCTCGAAAACTTATGCAAACCCCGCGCTCGCGAGCGTGTCTAATCAGACAAGCGTTTTGACCTAGGAGGGACCTTTGAACCGACGAGACTTCCTCACCCTCACCGGCTCCGCAGTGAGTGCGGTGTGGCTGGCTTCCCACTCTTTCGCGACTCTTGCGACTTCCCATCAGCGCTTCAGCGCTCCCGACACCGTGCTCATCGGAAGAACCGGGATCAAGACCTCTCGCCTGGCTATGGGCACCGGTACCGTAGGCTCCGGTCACCACTCCCATCA
>JBLNFC010000658.1:0-9710 GCA_050263355.1 Acidobacteriota bacterium | reverse complement strand
GTCAAGCGTGCCCTTTCTTGTCTGAGTACCTAGCTCTTTTTCGACGTTACAGCAAAGAACGCTTTCGCTTCCTGCTCCACGTTCTCGCTGCCGCAGTGTGGGCACGTCATACGGTCATGATCGTGTTCGTTCAGGCTGATAACTTTCTCGAATTCCTTGCCACAATCGTTGCAGAGGTAGTCGTACACGGGCATGGGAACCTCCTGGGTTGAGAAGGGTGGCATGTTTACCAAGTAGAACGACAACAAAAATTGTAGTCCTTTGCAGAGATGATGGCGGGAAATTCCAGCTTTTTAACTGTTGAAAAAACTTACGGCCGCCACGATGGACGGCCGTTCACAAGAATTGCTCTCTTTCTCGAAAATCGCTACTTCTTCTCCTGAAGTTGGATGCTGGCCCGCGTGTTCTCCCAATCGAGATTCATCGTGCAGCCACCACCGCCTTGGTCAAAGGAGATCGTAAAGTTCTCGACTTGGGAGGGTGTCTTGGCGACGTTCATGTCGGCCCGCAGCAACTCATCCGATTCATACTTGTGAGGGATGCCCCCCTCGCCAGTTTTCTTGTTGATGATCAGGCTCCACTTGTCTGCATTGGGAACGGTGAAAATCGTGTAGCTCCCGGCGGGCACGTCTTTGCCAGCGACGGTCAAGTCGGTATCAGTGACAAAACTCGTGGCTTCATTCGCGCCGGTACGCCAAACCTGGCCGTAAGGAACAAGTCCACCGTAGATCTTGCGTCCACGCATGCGCGGGCTGGAGTAGTGCACCTTGATCGTCTTGCCATCGGCCATCTTGCATTCGGCATCGGCTGGGGGGCTAGCCGGCGGCTTTTTGTCCTGAGCGACAGCGAAACACGTGAGACTGAGAAGGAATGCAGCGACAATCGCGAACTTCTTCTTCATGGTTGCTCCTAATACTAAGTATTTGGCGTGCTGGCCAAGTGCTGACTGCTAACAACTTTGACGTATAGACGAAGGCCGGGACAGCAAATGCATAGCAATTATGCGACATCTAGCGCGAACGTTACAATTACAGGATGTCCGTATACGAAGATAAGCAGGAAGACTTAGAACGCTACGAGTTCATGATGGGCGTTCCGCGCGGCAGGTTAGCGGTCACGATGGACCTTGTCACCGATGCTATGGCCTTGGTGGGCCAGCATGGGGTTTATTGCCAAAGCCAGCGCTGGCCGGGCAAGCCGGTGATGGATGTTCAGCTTATTCTCAAGAATCTCACGGACGCGAAAGAGCTGATTCAGAGCGTCATGGAACAGTTGAAACCGGACGCCGAAAAAACGGCTTAACACAAAGAAACAAGACTCGCCACAAAAGACACAAGGGCACAGAGAACAAGCAGCACGATTCAACACGCGCGAGCACAAGTAATCCTGCTCTGCCGGAGTCTGGTCCTAGATCCTACTTCGAACATCGTACTTCGAAAATATTGTGTCTTCCTCCGTGCCCTTTGTGTTCGTGCTTACGCTAGCACGTACTTCCCGGCCTCCAGCACGCGTTCGGAGATCTTCTGGCGTGCAGCAACCGTGTTGAAGGGATCATGTTTTGCCAGTCGCCGCAAGATCGCCATTTGCGTCTTCAGCATGTCGCCTTCGGCAACCGCCGCGATCACCTTACGCGCGGCAGCTTCGATCGTCTCCATCGCCTGCGACAGGTAAACGTGAGTCATGGCGATGGGCAAGGCTGATGCCGATTCGCCATTGTTTTCGATCAGCTTCTGCGTTCGCAGGACAGCCGATTCCATGGCATAAGTCTCGATCACCATGTCGGCGATGGCACCCATGACTTCCTGCTGATCCTGGATCGCCTGCATGTACTTCTGGGTGGCAGCACCTGCCGCGAACAGGCCAAGTTTCTTGGCGTTCGTTACGAGTTTTCGCTCTTCCGCCATTGGGCCCTCTAGGTCCTCCCCCAGGCTCGGACCGGAAAGCACCTCGTCCATGAGTTTCTTGATCGCGGGCATCAACGGCAGCTGCCCACTCATCGCCCGTTTCAGCAGGAAACCCGTGATGATGAGACGATTGATTTCGTTGGTCCCTTCAAAGATACGATTGATGCGCGCGTCGCGATAGGCGCGTTCTGCCGGATACTCCTCGACAAACCCGTAGCCGCCGTAGACCTGCACAGTCTCGTCGACCACGTAATCGATCATCTCCGAGCCCCAGACTTTGATAATGGAGCACTCGACCGCGTACTCCTCGATGGCTTTACGAATGTCCTGCGCTGCCGTGGTACTGGACTTGTCGACCTCGTCGAGCGCGACGTCCATCATCCCCACAGTGCGATAAACCATCGATTCGCCGGTATAGATGCCCACCGCCATGTTGGCCAACTTCTCGCGAATCAGGCCAAAATCGGCGATGACCTTGTTGAAAGCCTTTCGCTGCTTGGCGTATTCGATGGCGTGCTGCAGGGATACGCGCGCCCCGCCGACGCACATGGCACCCAGTTTGAAGCGGCCCACATTGAGGATATTGAAGGCGATGATGTGCCCTTTGCCGATGTCGCCGAGCACGTTCTCGAGTGGCACTTTGCAGTCGTTCAGGATGAGCGGGCAGGTGGACGAACCGCGAATCCCCATCTTGTGCTCTTCTCCACCAACCGAGAAGCCGGGGAAGCTTTTCTCGATTAGGAACGCCGTGAATTTCTCTCCGTCAATCTTGGCGAAGACGGTGAAGAGATCTGCGAACCCGGCATTCGTAATCCACATCTTTTCGCCGTTCAGGACGTAGAACTTGCCATCGCTGGAGAGCTGCGCGCGAGCACGGCAATTGAGGGCGTCCGAACCTGAGGAAGCTTCGGACAGCGCATAGGCACCGACGATTTCGCCCGAAACCAGGCGCGATAGATACTTCTTCTTCTGCTCTTCGGTTCCAAAGTAAACGATTGGCAGCAAACCAATGCCGGTGTGTGCGCCCCATGTGGTAGCGAATCCTGCGTACTTGGCGATGCGCTCGCCGATGATGGCGGACGTGACCTTATCCATTTCCATGCCGCCATAGGCCTCAGGAACGTCGACGGCTGTGAGGCCGAGCTCGCCCGCTTTCTTCAGCAGCTCACGAGTGACGGAGAAGTCTTTGTGTTCGATTTTTTCGATATTGGGGACGATTTCGTTCTCCGCGAAGTCTTCTGTTGTTTGCGCAATCAGCTGATGCTGCTCATTGAAATCTTCGGGCGTGAAGATCTCAGCGGGCTGGCGCTCTTCGAGCAGAAAACTTGCGCCTGCGATCTTTGTTTTGGGTACTACTGCCGTAGCCATAACTCCCCCTTTCGAAGCTTAACCACAGAGGACACACAGGCGACTAGCGCCAGTCCGTGCCATTCACTAATCGTTTGATGCCGTCTTTTAGGTGAACAACACTGAAGTCTATTAGGAGTCCGATGGATTTGCCACTGAGCTTCAGGTACGAAAGAGCCTCGGCCTGATGGACAGGGCCGGTCGCGTCAAGCGAATTCAACGACGCTTGGTAAGTGCTCTCCGCAGGTCGGCCGAGCAAAGAGTGAACGTTGCTGAGTGCCGTAACGATAGCGCGGTTGACCTCGTCGGATCGAATCCTCCCGGAGATTGCTGCCGTTGCCATGCTGTGAGCCAAAATCAACGACGAAGGACACGAAGAAACACGACATCCTTAGCACTTCTGGAGAGTCGTTGTCAGTGACGTTGTTTATGGGACAAAGCCGTGAATCAACCACAAAGGACACGAGGGAACACAAAAAAACCAAGGACGCACGAGCATGACCGATGGCCTGAGGGATCGGAGAGAGAAGCCTGCGTGTGGTCATCGGATCTGGTTAATTTACAGTCTCGAAAATTCCTGCCGCCCCCATTCCTCCGCCGACGCACATCGTCACCAGACCGTAGCGTCCATTGCGACGCTTGAGTTCTCGGATGATGGTCGCGGTCAGCTTGGCGCCAGTGCAGCCCAGGGGGTGTCCTAACGCGATGGCCCCTCCGTTCGGATTCACTCTTTCGGGATCGAGTCCGGCTTCCTTAATTACCGCCAACGACTGCGCCGCGAACGCTTCGTTCAACTCGATGACATCGATCTGGTCAAGGCTGAGTCCCGCCATCTTCAAAGCCTTCGGGATCGCGTAAACCGGGCCGACGCCCATCTCCTCCGGTTTGTATCCAGCTGTCGCAAACGCGAGGTAACGCGCCAAAGGTCGAATGCCGAGTGCCTGGGCACGATCTGCAGACATAACCACCGCTGCTGCGGCGCCGTCCGACATCTGTGAGGAATTGCCGGCGGTTACCGTGCCTCTCACGTGAAAGGCGGGCCGCAACGACAACAGAGCTTGCAGTGAGGTGTCGGCCCGCGGGCCCTCGTCTACCTTGAAGGCAATCTCCTGTCGCTTGGGCTTGAAACCGTTCGGAGTGGTAAAGCTAACTGGCACCTGCACCGTCTCGTCCGTGAACCTGCCGGCCTCGATGGCCGCTAGGGCCTTCTGATGGCTGTGTAGTGAGAACTCGTCAGCATGCTCTCGCGTAATTCCAAATCGTTGAGCGAGTCGCTCAGCCGTGAGTCCCATTGAGAGATAGGCATCCGGATAATGATCCACGAGCCAGGGGTTCGGGGAAATTTTGTGGCCACCCATGGGGATCATCGACATGGACTCCGTTCCGCCAGCGACCACGACCTCAGCTCCACCTGCCATGATGCGCTCGGCAGCTATTGCAATCGCCTGCAGGCCAGAAGAGCAGAAGCGGTTGATGGTCATGGCCGAAACCTCAATTGGCAGTCCGGCGCGAAGCGAGGCAATGCGTGCCACGTTCATCCCCTGCTCGGCCTCCGGCATAGCGCAACCGACTATGACGTCTTCGATCTCTCTGGGATCCAGTTGGGGAATACGTTGAAGCGCACCCTTGATTGCCACGGCAGCGAGTTCATCGGGACGCGTGGCCCGGAGTGTGCCTTTGAAAGCACGGCCGACGGGCGTACGTACGGAAGAGGCAATAACAACTTCTTTCATAGGAATCTCGTTTCGTTAGAAGCAATAGCGGTCTGCCAAGTCCTCAACCAGAAATACAGATCAAAATTAGAACCGTTCCGGCGTTCCAAGTTCAGCAAAGAACCTGCTGTTGTTAGATGCGGCACAGCAACAGCAGATGCTCACGGCGAAAGTAGCTCGGAATGACAAGCAAGAAACCACAGATTCGCAACCTGAAGACCTTGAGAATCACAAAGCAAGGCGAGGCAGTTCCAATTTTCCATCGCGAATCGAACCGCGTCCTTCGTCAATTCCTAAGCGTCTTTCCCGTCTTCAACGTGTATTGGATTCTCTCCTGCGTTTTCCTTTCGCCACACAACGACTTGAAGGCTTCGCGCTCCAGGTCCAGGATGTACTGCTCGCTAACTGGAGTTCCGGGGGTGAGGTTCCCGGCGCAGAGCACTTCCGCGACTTTGGCTCCGATTTTCACTTCGTGGTCGCTTATAAATTCTCCCTGGCGCATAAGGTGCACTCCCATTTTGAGAGCTGCGAGGATGCTTTCTCCCGGAGCTGGAATGTCCGTGCGCGGTGCTGGAGGTTGGTATCCGGTCTGAGCCAATTCCAGTGCTCGGGCCTTCGCATCAGAAAGCACCCGCTCGCGATTCATGGTGATACGATCCGCATCGGACAGGAATCCAAGACCGCGGGCTTCATAGGCTGAAGTTGCTACCTTTGCCGTTGCAATCGTCTCGAACGTTTTCTTCATTGCTTCCATCAGTTCAACCGACTCGCCGCGTCCATCCTTACGGATCGCGGCGGCACTATCGACTGCCCGCAACAGCATCTCTTTGCATCCACCTCCGCCGGGTAGCAGTCCGACGCCAACTTCTACCAGACCGGTGTAAAGTTCGGCATGCGGCTGGCGCGCGGCGGCATGCAGCGACATCTCCGTGCCGCCTCCGAGCGTCAGTCCGAAGGGAGCCACCACAACCGGTTTCTGCGAAAACTTTATGGTCTGCGTCATGTTCTGGAACTGCCGGATGACCAGGTCGACGTCGTCCCACTCTTCCTCCTGTACTGCCATAAGCAGCAACATGAGATTCGCGCCCACGGAGAAATTCTGGGCGTCGTTGGTGATCACGAATGCGTCGAAGTTATCGCCCGGACCGCCGGACTTCAGGGATTGTGTGACGAGTTGAATGATGTCGGCCCCGAGCGAGTTCATCTTGGAGTGAAACTCGATGCAGCCGACGCCGTCGCCCAAATCCACCAGTGAGGCTCCTGAATTCTTTTTGACCTCACCCCTCGATTTCTTCGCCACTTCCACCCGCCAAACACCTGGCGGGACTTGCACCGGTTCGTAATCGCTGGACCCCAGATCAAAGTAGGTCCGGCCAGAGGCAGTATTGGAGGCGTCGCTGTACCAGGATCTCTTCCCCGAGGCGAGCAACTTCTCCGCGTTTGCCGCCACCGGCTTGCTCTCTTTCTTCATGCGGGTGACCGTCCCCTCGACCCCTGCCGCATCCCACAGTTCGAAAGGTCCCAGCTCCCAGTTGAAACCAAGTTTCATGGCGCGATCAATTTCGACAACGGTGTCCGAAATTTCAGGCACACGATTGGCGGAATAGGTCCATAGCTCCGAGAGCGCGGTCCAGAGAAACTGCCCGGCTTTGTCGCCCTTCTGCGGCCCACCTCCATTCATGCCCAATAACATGCGCACGCGTGCCCCGGTCTCTTCCACGTTTTTCGCCATCTCGAGGGCGGGGAACTTGGCTTTCTGCCTGGGACGATAATCCAACGTCTTCCAATCGAGGCCAAGCCGCTCGTACTCTTTTCCGTCCTTCGCTTTGGCTTTCTTGTAGAAGCCCCCTTTGGTCTTGTCGCCGAGCCACTTTCGCTGCAGCATCTGCTTGAAAAAGTCCGGAAGACCCAACTCCGAACGTTCATCACGCACGTGCGAGCTCATGTTCGACACCACGTGGCTGAGAATATCGAGACCGACCAGGTCAATCGTGCGAAAGGTTGCCGATTTAGGCCAGCCAAGCGCTGTCCCGGTAAGCGCATCCACGTCCTCAATGGAGAGATCCATGTCCTGCATCAAGCGCATGACGTTCAGCACGGAGAAGGTGCCGATGCGGTTGCCAATAAAATTCGGCGTGTCTTTGGCGCGGACGATGCCCTTGCCCAAATGGACGTCGGCGAAGTTGCCGACGGCATCCATCGCGGCCGGATCCGATTGGGGCGTGGGGATAAGTTCCAAGAGCCGCATGTAACGTGGAGGATTGAAAAAATGCGTACCAAACCAGAAACGGCGGAACTCGTCGGAAAACCCTTCAGAAATTTTGGCCACAGGCAAGCCGCTGGTATTCGTGGTGATGATGCTGCCCGGCTTGCGTACGGCTTCAATTTTCTTGAGCAGAGCGCGCTTGATGTCGAGATTCTCGACCACGGCTTCGATGATCCAGTCCACATCCGCGAGTTTTTTCAGATCGTCTTCGAAGTTGCCAAGAGTGACCAGACGCGCGAGCGATGGCTCGAAGAAGGCAGCCGGCTTTGATTTTCGGGCAGCTTCCAATCCCGCAATGGCGATCTGATTGCGCGCCGGACCGTCCGCATCGGGAGGAACGATGTCGAAGAGGTAGCACGGCACCCCTGCGTTGGCGATGTGAGCCGCGATGCGGGCTCCCATGGTTCCAGCACCTAGGACTGCAACTCTATGTATGCGTTTCATTGAGCTGGGACTCCATTGAACGAAGCAAGGATGCTTCTATGAGGTTAAATCAAATCGGTGAAGGACATGAAGGTTCCCGAAGGGAACGCATGCCACTTTGCAGCACGGCTGGCACCATACACCCTTGACGGCTCGCAAGTCTGTGATAATTCGTCAGGGCAGTTTGTCTACACCCCAGTCACTTGTTCCGGTTTTGGTGACGATCAGTTCCGTGTGGCGGGACCGGGTCCGAGCCTGGCTTGTGCTGCCTGATGCTGCGAAAATCGCCACAGGAAAAATGTATCGGCCGGCCTGGAGTTTCCTGCCGCGGCCAATCTCGTACGCAGCTCGCGAATCCGAAGCAAAGAAGGAATCCAGGCGCTTCTCGGAGCAGTGCTGCTTGGCGGCATTGGTTAAAAGGAGGATTGCGGTCTCCTGATCGTGGGACTGCCAGGCTTGCAGGAAACGATTGGCTGCGGCGAGGGCGGACACGTAATCATTGTCCACGAATGCACGCGATCTCGGCGACCGCGTTCTCGCGGAAGTGCCGATGCTGAACACGAGCGATAACGTGACAATTTCCACCGTGAGCCGCCACATGCGGCTGCTTTGGAGTGGCGCGTAGCTTAAGTCCATCGGCGATTCTTCCTACTGTTGTAACGGGCAGAACCAGTTCTGTGGAATGACGAAGCGGATTCCTGATGCCCTTGGTCGAAAAAGACCCCAAGAAACAGCAGGCGCGTACCGCATAGATGTGGGGTGAGGATGGCACGCGGTACGCGCCCTATTAAGTTGATTTGATGGTAGCACCGACGGGTTTCATGTCAAGAAAAATCGATTTAGTAGCGGCTAGGTGATCATCTTTGCAAGCACGAAAGCCGCGCCTGCGGCAAGTGCACCGATCACGGTTGTTTGTGATGCGCTGCGAAGAGGGTTGGCTCCAGTGAAGCGGCCCTTGATGTATCCGAAGATCGCGAGGGCGGCGAGAGTGACGACTGCAGACCAGATCAAGGCATGCCAAGCGGTGCCTAGCACAACGTAAGGCGATAGCGGGATGAAACCTCCGGCGACGTAGGCACCCGCGATTGTGGCAGCGCTGGTCAGTGCGCGTTTTGGTTCCGGCTCTTCCAGTCCCAATTCGAAGCGCATCATGAAGTCTACCCAGGCCTCTGGGCGCTTGCTCAGGGCCTCCACAATGGGAGCGCTCTCGTCGGGACTAAGGCCGTACTCGTGAAAGACGCGGCTGACCTCGCGTGCTTCCTCCTCGGGAACCTCCCGCACTTCGCGCTGTTCACGCAATCGTTCCTGATCGTAGTGCTCAGCGTCGCTGCGTGCGGCAAGGTAGCCGCCAAGTCCCATAGCGATCGAACCGGCGGCGATCTCAGCCAAGCCGCCGACTACGATCAGGCGCGTGTTGGGCACGGCTCCGGACAGGCCGGCTGCAAGGGCGAAGGGGACGGTGAGTCCGTCCGACATCCCAATCACGACATCACGGACAAACTCGCCAGAAGTGAAGTGCTTTTCAAGATGAGGTGTTTGGGGCATGGTTTACACCTCGGGATGAGAAACCAGATATTCGAGCGCTTTTCGTGCCACGTCCCTCTCGCTCTTGTAGGACAGTTTGTCGGCCGCTTCTTCCAGGGGCAACCATGAGGCCCGTTGCACCTCAATCCGCATATCGGGAGAGATGTCGTCAATTTTTCCCGAGTCGTATTTCAGCAGGTAGAAGCTGACGATCTTAAAGACCCTCTGCTTGTCACCCCAGGAGCGGACATAGAAATACTTGGTGTCCGTAAGTTTCGTGATGAGATTGGCTGTGATTCCTGTCTCTTCGCGAACCTCGCGCAGGGCTGCCTGGTCTGACTTTTCGCCGGGATCGACCAGACCCTTCGGCAGCGCCAGGAGGGCGGAAGATGACTTTACTTTCCTTAGCGACGGCGTTGCAGGGTCGCGACGAGGCTCGATAACAGCAATATGCCAAGAGCCCGCCATCCGGCGAAGCACCACGCCCCCCGCAGACACTTCCCGCACCATTGGGGCTAAAGTATCAGGAATGTG
>JBLNFC010000657.1:0-3987 GCA_050263355.1 Acidobacteriota bacterium | reverse complement strand
ATGAAGAAGGGGCCGGCGATGTGCAAGAGTTCCATCCATGGGACCCGCACAAAGCGGCGAAAGACGTCGAAGTAGGAGACTTCTACTTCAAGCGCAAAAACTATCGTGCCGCTGAAGATCGCTATCGCGAAGCGCTGCTGTATAAGCCTAATGACGTATTTGCCATGTATGGATTAGGTCGATCTCTGGAAATGCTTGGTGTATACGATGAAGCCCGCGCCAACTACGAAGGTTATCTGAAGATACTCCCAGGCGGCCCGCTGGCCCCTGAGGTCCACAAAGGCTTGGACCGAATCAAGAAGCAAGAGCAAGCCAAGAGCACAGATCCTGACAAATAGAAACTTGGGGAGTACGTGTTTGGATCGTGCCTGACTTCGGCGATCACCCTACTTGGCCGTGAAGATCAGGAAGTAATCCATCTTGTCGCCCTTCACAAAATCGCTCTGACTCACCAGTCTGTATCCCGCCTCAGTAGCCTCTCGGATCACTACCTCGGACGCAACGCCGTGGTCTTCTCCATTGCCGTTGCGATCGATGATCCCCACCTGGGCGCCAGGCTTGAGTGATTGGCGAAGATTGGATAGCAGAGCAACTGGCTTGGCAACCTCGTGATAAGTCTTCAGCAGCAGCACCGCGTCTATGCTCTCCGCGGGCAGCAAGGGGTCGTCCTCGCGACCGAGAACAGTCTTCACGTTGTGCAGTTTCTCGCGTTGCGCTCGACGGTTGATGTAATCGATAGCTTCGGGATTGATGTCGACGGCGTACACGGTTCCCTTATCAGTTACACGGCGAGCGGCTCGAACCGTGAACCAGCCTGAACCTGCGCCAACGTCAGCCACCGTTTTACCGGGCTTGATCGCGAGCATATCCATCACTCGATTGAGCTGAAGCCTGTCTTCCCGTCCGGGCGAGTCAAAGATCGACAAATCCCCGGTATAGGGTGTGCTGGTCTTCCGCTCCGCAGCAGCCGGGCTCTGGCCAATCGCTTGCGCAACAAACTCGTGCGGCCCGGATAAGCAGAGGGCAAGGGCCGCGACGACTACTGTATTTAGGAATTGAATGTGCCGAAAACGTTTCATTAGCTACTAGGATGCCTGCCGGAGAGGATAGACTCGGACTCGCACGTAAAGTTAGCTCGCTCTTATGGCTTCAGTCGCCGGCTAGTGGTGCGATAGGTGCAGGATCTACTTTGCCCTGGGGTGCGTCTGATCGTATACCGCGAGCACATGCTTCATCGAAAGCTGCGTATACCGCTGTGTGGTCGAGAGTCGCTCGTGCCCAAGCATTTCCTGGATAGATCGCAAATCGGCTCCCTCTTCCAGCATGTGAGTGCCAAAGGCGTGACGTAACGTGTGCGGGTGAACGTCGGGTGAAAGCCCTTTCGCGACTGCGATCTTCTTCACAATCCGCCCGACGCTGCGAGTGGTCAGCCGGCCTCCGCGCTGGTTGATCAGAAGCGCAGACGTGCTCTTTCCTGTTTCCATCAAGACTTTCAGGCGCGTAGGCAGGTATGCGCTAAGCGCACTCCGGACTGAGTCCCCAAATGGCACATAGCGCTCCTTCTTGCCTTTTCCGCGAATCAAAATCGCTTCGTTGGCCATGCGGATGTCGTCGAGATTGATACCAACGAGTTCTGAGTTGCGGATGCCACAGCCGTAGAGCAACTCAAGCATCAGCAGATCGCGTTCAGGAAATGACGCGCTTTCGGGCATGCGGCTATCGAGAACCAGGTTCATCTCTTCTATCGTCGGCACACGGGGCAATTTCTTCGGCAATCTTGGAGTAGCAACCAGCTTCGCGGGATTCTGCTCCACAATTCCTTCGCGCGCCAGCCAACGAAACAGCGAGCGCACCGCGGCCAGTGAACGCGCTACGGATGTCTTGCTCAATCCGCGATCATATAAATGAGACAAAAAGCCCCGTATGCGCAGGTGATCGATTTCCCGCAGACTGTTGGAACCAACATACGCTGCAAATACTCCCAGATCCGTGGCGTACGCCTTTAGTGTGTGCGGAGAAGCATTTCGCTGGCGCAGCATACCGAGGAATTGATCAGTCGCATTCTCTGCCGGCGTGCGCTTTGTGGCCGCGGTTTTCTTCATCGCGACTTCGCTCGAGGATGATGTTTCTTGTAAACGTTCTTCAGACCATCAAGAGCAAGATGCGTATAGACCTGCGTAGTCGAGATGTCCGCGTGCCCGAGGATTGTCTGCAGCGTGCGAAGATCAGCGCCATTTTCCACCATGTGCGTGGCGCAACTGTGTCTCAGCATATGGGGAGTGGCATTGGCTCCTGCGGCGCCAGAAGCGGACTTCAGCATCTGCCAGACCCGTTGTCGTGTAAGCTTGCGGCCTCCTCGTCCGAGAAATACGAGAGGAGAACTTTTCTCGCCAGCCAGCACGTTCCGCGGCGGTCCCATATAAGAAGCCAGCGCGTCCAGAGCCGATCTCCCGAGCGGAACGATGCGCTCCTTGTCGCCTTTGCCTCGCACCAGCACATATCCCAGATCGATTTTCAGATCCTCCATCTTTACCCCAACAATTTCCGACACCCGCAATGCTCCTGCGTAGAACATCTCCAACATCGCGCGATCTCGAGCCGCGATAGCTCCGTCCAACTTGCGCTTCCACGACGGCCGTGGCGCCTGGAGCAGACTGCTGATTTCCTCCCGGGCCAGAGATTTTGGCAGCACCTTCCACTGTTTGGGAGAGTCGATGTCGAGCGTAGGGTCGTGATCAATGAGCTTGTCGAGCAGCAGGTGCCGATAAAACTGCCGCAGTGCTGAGAGCTTCCGCCCGGCAGAACGGCCATCCACCTGATTACTGAACAACTCCTGCAGAAAATTGCGCACATCCGCGCGCAGAGCGGTTGCCAAAGTGCCGCGTCTCTTTGCCAAGAATTGTGCGAATTGACCTATATCAGACGTGTAAGCCGCGACCGTGAGCGGTGCCAAGCCTTTCTCAACCTGGAGATAATCAACGAAAGAGGAAATCACACGCTCGTTGGAGGCACGGGGGGGCACGATTCAAGTATGCGGATTATTAGACCTCGGGCAAAGTGCCGAGACAGATTACTGTTCTACGATCCGGCGATTCCGCGCAGCATCTCAACCGCATACAGCGCACCTTGAGGTGTTTCCTCGTGTTTAAAGTAGGCGAAGACGTCTCTACCTGCCTGCAGGTGGCCGCTGATGGTGCTCACCATAGCATTGCGCTCGTCCGGCGTGTACTCGGGCTTGCGGAAACGATAATAGGCATAAGCTCCAGTAGTGACATCCGGGGTGGTGAGCTCCTCCGTTTCGGCAACGCACAGGGCAGCTTGATGAGCCTTGAGGCAGTCGTATGTCTCGTCGTTGAACCACGACGCATGGCGGAACTCGAATGCAACGCGAACTCCACGGGGCAAACATGGCAAGAAGTCTTTCAGCAGTCCAGCGTGCGCCTTCAAATTTGGCGGCAATTGAAACAGGATCGGACCTAACTTCCCTGCCCTCTCCAGCGGTTCGAGCGTGCTCACGAAGCGCTTTACAAATTCATCTGCACCCTTCAAACGCTTAATGTGTGTTATGACCTGGTGCGCTTTAACCCCGAAGTGGAAATTCTCTGGAGTTTCCAGAATCCATTTCTGCGTTGTCGTTTCTTTAACCAGTTGACGGAAGGTGAAGTTGACCTCGACCGTGTTTAACTTCGTCGCGTAGTAAGTCAGAAACTTTGTTTGGGGAAGCTTATCGGGATAAAACTGCGGCTTCCAACTCGGATAAGCCCAGCCTGATGTCCCGGCATAGAACTGCGCCATAATCGCTCCGAACAGCGGATGCGATTATACCTTCGGCTTCTTCGCTGTTCTGGAACCACTCTTAGCGCTCTTGGTAGTTTTGAGGGCGCTACCAGCGCTTCTACCTGGCTTTCGATTTTTCCGGACAACTGGCCGTGGAGGCGCAGGAGGTGGTCCCCGGCGTTCCGCTTTGCGGCTCATCTGCTTCACCCG
>JBLNFC010000656.1:0-3277 GCA_050263355.1 Acidobacteriota bacterium | reverse complement strand
GTGACCTGTGCTCTGGCATTCAACGACAAGGCCGATCCGCTGGCCGAACTGCAGCCCCAGAATCTGCCGGATATCGAATTGGCGAAACTGGAGGGTCCCGCGACGCTGGCCGCGGACTCTCTTCAGATCTCAGTTCACAATGGCAGCGCGTGGGATTTGCGGGAGATTACGGTGAGCCTGACCATCGTGCGCCAGCAGGATACTCCGCCTCCGCCGGTTGAGTACGATGCAATGAACCTGGTGCCAACGATGGTAAGAAGCGGGCCGCGCCTTGAGAGCAATGTTGGTGCGGCATCGGAAAAGCTATCGGATACGACGGTGCTCTATCACTTGAAGGGCACGGCGGCGCCGTCCGCCACGATCGTGCTGCGGGAGACGCTAAGCACGCCGGTTGCGCCCGATCAGGAGTGGCACTGGGCTATCGTGCAGGCGAAAGGGATTCCGCCCGGAACCGCAGCGACTGCCGGGAACTAAGCTTTTAGTTTCGGGGGCGCTGAACCGGCACGATGCTTTCAGTGCGGCCGGACTTCATGCTGCGATATGCGGCGTCGAGAATCTCCTGATTCTGCCAGCCTTCCTCAGCGGGAACGGGGAAGGGAGCGCCATTTTCAAGGGCTTCGGCAAAGGCGTCGACCTGGCGCGCGTAAGCGTAATGGTTGGAAACAAGCTCTGACTCAACAACGCTGCTGTCCCGGCGCAGCTGCAAGTTAATTGGCCGTTCTACGTTGAGGCAGTCATCGGCCCGCAAGACGCCGGTCTCGCCAACGATTTCGAGCGGGGTGCGATATTCAGCGCGGATTGAAACCATCACGACACCCAAGGTGCCGCGTCTGAATTTGAGGGACAGAGCAGCTGCGGCTTCGACCTGTCCGGAATCGGCATCTGCAAGGCCTTGGGAGGCGACGCTGACAACCTCGTCATCCAGAATGTAACGCAGTGCGTCGATGCAGTGCACACCCACGTCGGCCACGGGCCCGCCGCCGGCGAGGGCAGCATCGGTGAGCCATGTGCGCGCGTGATTCCGTCCGGGATAGGAGAACTCGGAGCGCGCCAGAATCGGCTTGCCAATCTGGCCCGCGGCAATTCTGTCGTGCAAACGCCTGGTGCTGTCTTCGAAGCGAAAAACCTGTGCGACTCCCAAGAGCAAATTGGCATTCCGTGCGGCTTCCACCATGCGACGACATTCGTCAGCGTTCATGCCCATCGGCTTCTCGCACAGAACGGGTTTGCCGCATTCGAGCGCGAGCAGGACATCACTGAGGTGACAGGAATTCGGAGTGGTAACGAGGACAGCGTCCACTTGCGGAGATCGGCAGAGGGCTTCGGCGGAGTCGAAGGCCAGCGGGATCTTGTACTCGGCGGCCGAACTTTGGGCTTTCTCGAGATCACGCCGCGACAGCGCCGACACGTGGCATTTCTGAGCAAGGGCAAAGCCGGGCATCAACCGGCGCACGGCGTGAAGGCCAAAACCGAGGATTCCGAAACGGATCATGTGTAGTTGGGTAATTCTAACGATCGCGACTGACCTGCCCGGGCAGCGAAATGGGCTGCTACTTGGTCGCCATTGCTCCGACTAAGGACTGGAAGACCTTGAAACCTTCTATGCAGCCCAGTTCTTTTTCAGCGGAGCGTTCCGGGAGCGGCATCATGCCCAGCACATTGCGACCGGGACTGCATACACCAGCTATGTTGTCGAGCGAGCCGTTGGGATTAGCTTCCGGAGTTACGTCGCCCGAAGCTGTCGCATAACGGAAGACAATGCGGTTATCCCGCCGTAGTTCGGCGAGGGTCGCTTCGTCGCAGAAGTAATTGCCTTCCATGTGGCCGATGGGAATGGTCAGAACCTCTCCGGGCCGGCAGGCATTGGTGAATGGCGTGTCAGTGTTCTCGACGCGCACGTGGACGGGCTTGCACACATATTTCAATCCAACATTGCGCAGCAGCGCGCCGGGCAGCAATCCCGCTTCGCACAGGATCTGAAAGCCGTTACAGATGCCGAGTACCAGACCGCCTTGATCGGCAAACTTCTTCACCGATTCCATGACCGGAGAGAACTTCGCAATGGCTCCCGTTCTGAGGTAGTCGCCATAGGAAAATCCGCCGGGAACAATGATGGTGTCGCAATTCTGCAGATCATGCGAATCGTGCCACAGGAAAGTAACTGGCTGCCTGGCCACCTGTTGGATGGTCCAATAAGCATCGTGATCGCAGTTGGATCCGGGAAAGATGATGACGCCAAATTTCATCGTTTTTCCTTTGTTGGAAGGGATCAGTTAAAAGGATAGCACGAACAAAAAACGGGCTGCCTGATGGAGGGAAGACAGGAATCAGGCAGCCCAACACTGAAGTGTAAAACCGCTTTCGGAAACTGGCTGCGAAAGCCTGAGGTCAGAGGGGTTCGTCTCCACCTCCGCCCGGCGGTGGTGGCGGAGGCAGTGGAGGCAGTCCGGGTTCTCCCGGCGCGGGTCCGGGGCCGATTTTCTTGTGGAAGTACATGACGTTTCCGCCCATGCCCGTAGCTCCGCGAATGGACCTGAGCTGCCGCCATTGATCGACCGACAGCACCTTGCGCAAGTCCAAGTTCATCATTGTGTACTCGCGCTCCAATTTGCCGCGGGCGGAGAGCACCTGGTCGACTTGGGTATTGATCTGTCCTTCATTGGGCACGTCGGCGTCCAGAAGACTCTGCATCTTAAGATCTTCTTTCTCCATTTCGGCGCCATAGTCGATTAGTTTCAGCCTGTGCTCGTAATAGATCTGGTCAAGCTGAGTGACCTGGTTCTCGTTGAGTTGAAGTTTCTTGGCAATTTCGGAATTCTTCCACCACTTGCCCATCTCACGGCGAAACATCATGCGGTGCCCGGTGACTCCGCCCGGAGGCCCGGTCTGAACCGAGAACGTGCCTGTTTCGGATGGTGATGCAGGCTTTGCCGTCGATTGCGCGTGCAATGCAAGAGGCATCAGCATTGCCATACCTGAGGCCAGGAAACTAATTCTCATTTGCTTTCTCCTTTTGATGGCGGGATGTTGCCGGCGAACCTTCCACAGCTGAGCGGATATCTTCGGCGAGCAGTGCGGCCGGGGCTAAAGACTCGGGTACATCACTCTGGACGGCGTACTCAACTGCAAGCAGGAGGTCCTGATCAGGATCGGCCTGTGCTTGCGGCCGGGACGGGGACTTGGCCCCATTCAGAAGCAGGGCAGCAATAAGGATCAAGGAGGCTGCGCTGGCCCAAACCAGGCCCGCCCAACTGCGTCGCGAAGCCTCTTGAACTGC
>JBLNFC010000655.1:0-7555 GCA_050263355.1 Acidobacteriota bacterium | reverse complement strand
CACACACCGGGTCCAGATAACAAGCCGCGCTACGTGGGCCTTGTGTTCAGCAAATGCACCGACTGCCACGGCGATCCGCATAAGGGAACTTTTGCGCAGACCTGCCAATCCTGTCACAGCACTTCGGGCTGGAAGCGGGTTTCGCTGCAGAACGTAAACGAGAAATTCGATCACTCCAAAACCAGGTATCCCCTCATCGGAAAACACCAGAGCGTCGATTGCCTCGCTTGTCACAAGGGCGGCGATTTCAAAAAACCTCTCGCTTTCCAGAAGTGTGCGGATTGCCATCAGGACATTCACCGCGGTCAATTTGCCAGGCGACCGAGCGGCATCGAGTGCTCGGCATGCCACACGGTGGATGGATTCAAACCATCAAAGTTC
This sequence comes from Acidobacteriota bacterium, assembly GCA_050263355.1. Classification (GTDB taxonomy): domain Bacteria; phylum Acidobacteriota; class Terriglobia; order Terriglobales; family Acidobacteriaceae; genus Gp1-AA122. The sequence continues at coordinate 7,174 of JBLNFC010000655.1, read as the reverse complement.
GATGTGAAGGGGCATGCCACCAGCGCCTATCCTCTGGAGGGCAAGCATTCCAGCGTACCCTGCGCGCAATGTCATATCCCGAAAGGCAGGGACACGCTTTATAAGATTGCATTCGCCAAGTGCATGGACTGCCACAAGGACGAACATCAGGGGCAGTTCGCGCAAGCTCCTTACCTGAATCGTTGCGAGCAGTGCCACAACCTGAAAGGCTATCGGCCATCAACCTTTACCCTGGCTCGCCATAAGGAAACACGCTTCATTCTGACCGGCAGCCATGTCGCGACTGCCTGCGGCGATTGTCATAAAGAGCGTCCCACGCCGGAGAAGCCTCACCTGGTGCTGTACCGCTTCGAGGACCGCCGCTGCACTGTCTGTCACAACGATCCGCATAAGGGCCAATTCGAGGATCGTATGCAGCACTCGCGTGCGGACGGCTCGCCTGCCGGTTGCGAAGCATGCCATTCCACGGTCTCGTGGAAAGATCTTCAGAAATTCGATCACTCTAAAACTAGCTTTCCGCTTCTGGGTGCGCACCGCGGTACCGCCTGCATCGATTGTCATAAGCCACCCAACATGGAAACCAGGATGATGAATGTCGATTTTAAGGCCGCGCCGAACAAATGCGAGCAATGCCATGACGACATTCACGGGAAGCAGTTCGCAAACGCTAACCGCATCACGCCTTGTGCCGAGTGCCACAACTCGACCAAGTGGAAGCCATCTCTCTTCGACCACGAGAGGCGTACCAGCTTCTCCTTGGCAGGAGCTCATGAGCGCGTGCGTTGCGAGGCTTGCCACACAGCTCGACGATCATTCGAAGGCAAAACTGTGCTCTTCTACAAGCCGACCGCGAAAGAGTGCGCCGCTTGTCACGCCCCCGCTAAGACATAAACTGCTCCCGGCGAGCAGCTCTGATCAGCAGTGGCCATGCACCGCCTAGCAGCTAAAAACGCGGGTCGGAAGGGCTTCGGACAGGTCGTGAATTCGTTCAGGAATTTGAACTCGTCACGCTTTTCGGACGCCAGATTTTTGAGCAATCTGGACTAAAAAGTAAATTCTTCCGTCCCTACAATGAAGAACTTACCTCGAGTGAGCACGTTGATAATTTGGTCATCCGGCCCATGTCCGCCCGAACAGTGCCTTCTGTAACTTTTCTGGCCGATGTCCAACCGGATATTCTTTTGGGCGTCGGATTGCTTATTTGAATTCCATCCTTTTTCGTCTTTAACGAATTCGTTAATTCATTTTTCCTAAATTCTTTGGTTTGTTTTTTGCTGTCGACCTTCTCACGAGCAAAGTGGGGCATCCGTGTTTACGACGGTTCTGACAACTTTGCTGTTGGCGTTGCTGCCCGCAGGCATATCTCCTGGCGGACAAGGACAAAGCTACGCCCAGACCCGCAGTCCGCACCGAAATTTGAACCTGCCCTGTCAAAATTGTCACACCTCATTGAGCTGGAAACCGATTCGAGCGGTTCCGGAGTTCGATCACAATCGTACGAGCTATCCCCTTCGCGGCATCCACCAAGGCGTAAGCTGCACGGGCTGCCATACCAAGCCCGTGTTCTCAAACGTTGGCACCAAGTGCGCCGACTGCCACGCCGACATTCATAAGCGGCAACTGGGAGCTAATTGCGAGTCATGTCACACCGTCAAAGGGTGGATGGTCTCCGTGAAGCAGATTCAGAGCCACCAAAACCGCTTCCCCCTGATTGGTGCGCACGCCGCCGTTGAGTGCGATGCATGCCACAAGAATGCTGCCGTGGGCCAGTTCACAGGTTTATCGACGGCTTGCTATACGTGTCACTCCAATCAGTTTCAACAGGCCGCCAATCCCAACCACGTGGCCGCAGGATTTTCAACCACGTGCGAGCGCTGTCATGGAATGAACAATTGGGTGAACGTACATTTCGATCACGCCGCGACCGGGTTTCCGTTGACAGGCGCTCACACCAGCGTTCCCTGCACCCAGTGCCACGTCAACGGCAATTTCAATCTGACCAGCGCCAACACGGCCTGCTCTTCGTGCCACCTGAAGGATTTTCAGAAGACAAACAATCCCAATCACGTGGCCGCCGGCTTCTCGCAGAGTTGCGAAGGATGCCACAACACTACAGCTTGGCAACCCGCGACCTTCGATCACAGCAAGTCAGGCTTCCCCTTGACCGGTGCGCACGCGGCTACGCCCTGTGCCCAATGTCACGTCAACAATAACTTGAACCTGACCAACACCAGTTGTGTTTCCTGTCACCTGAAGGATTACCAGAGTACCAACAATCCCAACCATACCCAGCAGGGATTCGCGCAGACGTGCCAGGTGTGCCACAACACGACGGCTTGGCAGCCAGCTCAGTTTAATCACAGCAAGTCAGGCTTTCCCTTGACCGGTGCGCATGCCACGACACCTTGCGCGCAATGCCATGTCAACAACAACTACAACCTGACCAACACTGCATGCGTGTCGTGCCATCTGAAAGATTTTCAGGGCACCACGAATCCCAACCACGTACAGGCGAATTTCCCTCAGACTTGCCAGCAGTGCCACAACACCACCGACTGGGGCAACGCAACCTTCAATCACGCCAGCACCGGATGGCCGCTAACCGGCTCCCACATCAGTACGCCGTGTCTGCAATGTCATGTGAACGGAAACTACAACCTGACCAGCGCTAATACCGCTTGCGTATCGTGTCACTTGAAGGATTACCAGGCGACCAACGACCCGAACCACGTTCAGGCGGGATTCCCCCAGACGTGCCAGCAGTGCCATAACACAACCGATTGGGGAGGTGGCTCGTTTAATCACGCCAGTACCGGATGGGTTCTCACCGGTTTCCATGCCACGGTCTCCTGTCAGCAATGCCACACGAACAACAATTACAAGCTGACCAGTTCCAACACTCAGTGCGCCTCGTGTCATATGACCGATTTCAATGCCACGAACAATCCGCCGCACGCGGCCGCGGGCTTCCCGACCGACTGCTCCGTATGCCACAGCACGTCATCCTGGCTGGGAGCAACCTTCAATCACGCCAGCACTGGCTGGCCGCTCACCGGCTTCCATGCCACGGTTCAGTGCAGTCAATGCCACGTCAGCAATAACTACAAGCTGACCAGTACCGCATGCGTGACGTGTCACTTGCAGGATTTCCAGACGGCCAAGAGCCCCGACCACGTGGCGTCAGGTTTCCCGCAGCAATGCAACGTATGCCATAACACCACTGCATGGATTCCGGCGAGCTTCAATCACAACAACACGCCTTTCCCTCTGACCGGATTCCACGTTAAGGTTCCGTGCGCTCAGTGCCACGTAAACAACAACTACACCAGCCTGCCCACGGACTGCTATTCGTGCCACAAGGCGGATTACACGGCTACCAATAATCCGAACCACACGTCGGCAGGATTTCCGACGACCTGTGCCACTTGTCACAACACAACCAGTTGGCTGGGAGCGACCTTCAATCACACCTGGTTCCCCACCAATCACGGCGGAGCCAATGGCGTGTGCTCGACCTGCCACACCAATCCAAGCAACTATCTGGTGTTCCAGTGCACGAACTGCCATCAGAAATCGCAAACTGATTCCAATCACCGCGGCGTGAGCGGCTACGTTTACAACAGCACGAATTGCTACAACTGCCACAGGAATGGGGGAGGCGGATAGGCCCATCAATTGCATTTGATGAGCGGTAGCGTTCGGAGTTTTGAACGATCTACGTTATGGACCAGCAAACAGAACCACCGCACGTCGGGACAACAAATGAAGTTCACGCTAAAACTCACTCCCCTTTTGTTGTTGGTGACGCTGGCTACCGCCCAGAACAGCACTACCGCGCGTGCTGCGATTCAGACTTTCAATGTCCTCCGCGTTGGCGCCGATCTTAAGATTGAGATCACATTGAGCCAGCCCGTGCAGCCTGGTGTGATGCTGGCTAACCATCCGGACCGCCTGGTGCTTGATTTTCCAAACACCTCCTCTGACGCGCGCCAACAACGTAAAGATGTGAATGAAGGGGGCGTAAAGGCGATTCGGTTTGGATTGAACAGCACCAGCCCACTGGTCACGCGATTGATAATTGATTTGGATGAGTATCGGCCCCATGCCATAGCCACTGATGGCAACAAGATCGTCGTAACGATTCCGCTATGGGACAAAGTAGCAGACCGTGCAGCGCGCAAAGGTGCGCCGGCGCCTGCGGCATCCGGCTCGCTCTTAGGACGCTTGCATCGCAATCCGCAACCCACGATCACGTATGGCGACATGACCACAACCGGGGCGCCCGTTGTGCCTCCCCCAGCGCTGCCACCTCTGAACCTTCCAGATACACAAGCGACTTCAACGTCATCCGCGAAGCCGGCTACAAGCTCGCGGCCCACGGCCGCTCATCCCAGTTATGGCAGCCTGCAGCAAGGAACGGTCTTTCCCAGTGCCGGCTCGCCCGGCGCCGGAACTGTGCCTCGTCTGAGCACTGCTGCTGGCCAGATAAAGCCGAATGACAGCGCGCGCTCCGCCGCCAACAACATCAACCCAACAAGTTCGGCGGGCTCATCCCCGACGCCCGCAACGGCTGCCGTTCTCGGCACAACTAACGGCAAGGTAACGCCGCCGTCGCTCCCTCCTGCCGCCGCAACCACCTCATCGGTCACTACCCGAGAGCAAGCTTTACCGACAGCTGCGGTACCGAACAGCAGCACAGTTGCGTCAAAAGCAATTACAGCGTCTGCATCCTCGCCAGACAACTCGTTGGAAACATTGTTGGCCGGCGCGTCGAAACTTTCCCTTAACACTGCGAAACTAGCTGCGAGTATTGCTGCGGCACAACCTTTGCCGCCTTCTCCATCGGCGACGAAATCTCCCGACAATGCAGTCCCTTCCGCTGGCAATACAAACACCACGCATACCTTGTCGACTGCGGCCGCTGCACCATCTGCTTCGACGAATGACTCGAACACACCCACAGATTCCCAACCTGCGCCGCCTATTGTTGCTGCCACGTCCAACGAAGCACCGCCTGTGATGGATGCCGCGACAACCAACAGCAGTTCGCAACCTGAAGCCACCACCAACGATTCATTGCTCCCGACGTTGGCTACACGGCAGCCTAATTCGGATGTGCGAATGACTTTCCGGGTGAAATACGTTACAGAAGGCGCCGCTTATCTGGATGGCGGAAGGAGCGCGGGACTGACGGAAGGCATGAAGCTCGAGGTTCGCGAGATCCGGAGCGAAAGTGGCCAGTCTCTCGATCCCTCACATCCTGGACAGCAAGTAATCGCAGTATTGCAAGTGATCTCCGTAGCAGAGAGCTCGGCAGTGACGGAGATTCGCCTGCCGCAGCGCGATGTCAAACCAGGGGACTATGCATTTCTGTCATCCCAAGATACGGAATTGCTGATCGCGCAGCGGTCTTTAAGTGCGACGCGCAAATACCCCACGGTGATTTCCTTTACTGAAGGCGACCCACTCGATGAAGAGGCGCGTGAGGAGGTACCGCGGCCTGCCCTTCCAGAAATCAACCGCGCGCGTGGCCGATTCGGGTTCGACTACTCCAGTGTTGTGAGCCACGGCGCCTTCAGTTCAACCAGTTCGAGCACCGGGATCATGATGCGTACGGACATCACGCGTATCGGGGGCACTTACTGGAATCTGAATGGCTACTGGCGCGGACGCCTGACTCAATCTTCCAGCGCAGGACAGCAAACGCTGCAAGACTTGCTCAACCGCACCTATACGCTCGGTCTCACTTACGACAACCCAAAGTCGCCCTGGGTTGCCGGTTTCGGCCGTCTTTACCTGCCCTATGCCACCAGTCTCGACACCATCGATGGCGGGTACTTCGGCGGTCGCGTCAACACCGTGGCGACCATTGGAGTGTTCGCCGGATCGACTCCCGATCCCACTTCATGGAGCTACAACCCTAATCAAGAAATTGGCGGAATGTTCGTGAACTTTCAGGGCGGCAGCTTCGATGCCACACGCTATACCAGCACGGCAGGCATTGGCGTGAACATGCTGAAATGGAGCATCAACCGGCCCTTTGTCTTTTTCGAAAACGGTATCTACTACAAACGCTTCTTCTCCCTCTATAGCGCAGTCCAGGCCGATCGCCCCGCAGGCAATGCCGCGGTTGCTTCTCCTGGCGCAGGACTCAGCCGAAGCTTCACTACCTTGCGGGTGCAACCCATCGAACGCTTCGAATTCGATGTGAACCACACTTACTTTCGCGACCTGCCGACGTTCGACCCGACCCTGATCGGCACTGGTTTGTTGGACAAATATCTTTTCCAGGGATTCAGTTTTGGTCCTCGCATAGAGGTGGTGAAAGACATCTGGGCCTATTCATCGTTTGGCCGCAGCAGCCGCAGTGGAGACGCCAAAGCTTCCTGGAACCAGATGTATGGCATCACCCTCGGCCATATTCCCTGGACACGGGTTCGCGCCGATGTCCACTACTCAAAGTTCGACAGCTCCTTCGGCTCCGGAAAGTACACTGCCGTGTCATTGTCGCGCAGCTTCAAAGATAGCTTCCGCTGGGAGTTGCTGGCCGGCATTCAGGACTACGCTTCGGCCCTCGCTTCCAACAACCGCTCGCATTTCGTAACCGGCACCGTCGAGGCTCCTTTGGGAGCGAACTTTTTCCTGCAAGGCGGCTACACCTGGAATCGTGGCGGCACCCAGAACTACGACCAATATCTTTTCTCCGTCGGCTACCGTTTCGATTCCAAGTACAAGAGTGCTCATTGATGAAGTTCACCCGACAATCCGCACAATTTCTTAGTGCCGTGTTGGCCGTGACCATGTTTGCGTTCGCCTGTCCGACTCGGGTTGTTGCCGGAGATACTTCGTTCGACGAGCTGCTGAACCGCACCAGTAAACAAGTCACCGCCTTCGTCGATCAATTCTCGTCTGTTAAGTGTGCTGAGCATGTTACCCAGGAAAAGCTAGGGGAGAAAGATAAGGTTGAGCGCAGGGTGGAATCGGCTTACGACTATCTTGTCATCCTCAGCAATTCAGGTGGTGAACTGACGCTGGACGAATCGCGCTTGGCCGTGGAAGACGCGAAGCACAAGAAGAAAGAGAAGAACCAGAGCACTCCCCTGCTCGTCAGTAACGGCTTTGCGACTCTGTTCATGATCTTCCATCCTTATTACCCGAACAGTTCTCAGTTCAG
>JBLNFC010000654.1:0-3865 GCA_050263355.1 Acidobacteriota bacterium | reverse complement strand
GGACCCTTCTTTTTCGTACTCATTAATGCCACCTCTGAGAAGGAGCTCGCAGATTTGGGCCAAGCTTCGGCCTTCTTTCTTAGCTATATGCAACAGAGCCGCTTTGATTTCAGTGGATACCCTGAATCCGATACGTTCGTCCTTAGCCATCATGATTTGCGGCGAATTTTAGACCCCGCTACCCATATCAGTAAAACACTTTCCGCTTGACGCAGGTATCTATGTTGGTACACAATGGTAAACATAGTTGCACAATGTTAACCATAACGCTGCGTGCCCTGGCAACTCATGAAAGGCATCTTGCGATGAAGACTCAGCACTTCCGGAACTCAGCTCTGGTCGCTCAAAACTTGCGTTTTGCCAAGCGATCTATATCTCAGGCCTTAGGTCCTGCCTTGCTCGAACAATTGCGTGAACTCACTCGTAACTCTTCACTCTCATTGAAGTGCGGTGACCTACTACTTCTCACCGGCGGCTGGTACGTAACTCACACTGGGTTGCTTCGTTTGGCGGCTCGTAAACGATGCACTGGGATTCAAGTTCAGCCGATTCCAGAATTCTCCGATGCAAGGAATGCTCGATACGCATTCAAGGCGACTGGTTATAAATCTGGCGCCTGCCAAGGATTTGTCGGGCACGGCGACGCTGATCCCTCTAACGTTTCTCCGCTCTTCCATGGGGCGGAAATGCGAGTGGCTGAGACGCGAGCCGTGAATCGGGCGCTACGTAAGGCTTACGGAGTAGGCATCTGCTCGATCGAGGAGATCGGATCTATTGCTCCTTCGCCTGAGCCCTCGCGTGAACTGAAGAAACAACCTCCGCAATCAGCAACCGCAAACGGCAGAAACAACGGTGGTCCACGCGTCCGCGACCGTCTCTGCCAGATCATCCGCCAACACCAACTCGATCCCGTCCTGGTCAAAGCCTATGCCGTCGACTTCTGCGGCACCAAAACTCTGCGCGACGCCACCCGCGCACAGGTTGAGAGTTTCGTCGCGCACTTAGCCGATTGGGCTGAAAAAGATAGCAATGCCCTGCTCTGCCAATTGAACAGCTACCTCAAAGCTAAGGAAGGTGCAGCATGAAGCGCCGCTTTGCCGGACTACATGAGACTGCCTCGGCGAACGAGGTACCCGACGGAATCTTCCTAGTTCGGGTCCAGAAGGCGGAGTACCGCTGGCATCCGCAGAAACCGTTCTACATTCTGCGGCTCTCCGTTCTGGAGCCACGAGAGCTGGCCGGGCGGCGAATCTCCGGCCGGTTGTACTGCACCTCAAAGGCTCTCTGGAAGCTGGGCTGGTTCTTGCGAGATTTCCTCTATGACCCAGACTTGCTCGGCAGCGAGGACATTGATGAAAAAGCTCTGTTTGGTCTGCGCGGCGTCGTCAAGGTCAGCCACACGATTCTGGCCGGCAGAGCTCTGTTGAATTTGGATGGCTTCGCTCCGGCCAGCCAATGGGAAGAGCTGTCGGCCGCGTCCCCTCAGAAAGCGAGCAACTCGGAGGTCGCCTGATGACCTACAGCTACACCCAGATCAGCCACTATCTCGCTTGCCCACGTAGCTACCGGCATCGCTACCTGGATGGCTGGAGAGAGAAGGATACGCGTGCGAACCTGCTTTTCGGTCGTGCGTTTGAAAAGGCCTTGGCTGCCCTCTTTTTACGGCAGGACCCCGGGGCTGTCCTGTTCCAGGAGTGGAGTGCTCATCAAAACGGGCAGCTCGAATACTCACGCAACGACAGCTGGGATTATATGCTGCGGCAAGGCATTCAGCTCCTCGAGCGTTTCGTTCAGGACGACCGGGTTCGGGTTCGCCAGCCCCCGCCGCAACCTGCAGGTCAAATTCACACGGAGCCTCTCCGGAAAGAACAACTTTGTTACTTACGTTGACGGCATCGGCCACCTTGATGGTACACATTGCTTATTGGAATGGAAGACGTCATCCAGCCGCTACCCTGACGAACGTCAAGGCCTTTTGTCACTCGATCCCCAACTTGTCTGCTACTCGTGGGTCACTGGCATCTCGGATGTGGCGCAGGTTGTTTTTGTCCGCAAGCGAATGGTTGAAGTCCAGTACCTACATACAACCATCACAGACGAGCAGCGCGAGGATTTCGGCCGGTTGATTGAAAACACGATCGAGCAGATTGAATCCGCGCACTTCTTGCCCCATAGCGGCATCCGTTTTCCCCAGAATCCCTGCACCAGCTGCCCCTATGTTGGACTTTGCCTCGGACGACAGGAACTAATCGAAGCTAATGTTGTTCGGCGGCCAGGAGACGGTTTTGGTTTGTTTGATGAGCTTGCGTACTAGGACTCCTCCTATGCTGTCCAAGCTGGATCGCCGGCGAGCACTGTTGGTGCTGACGAAAATCGACGAAATTCTAGCTTGGGAACAGCGCAAGGAAGCAGAGCGGGATAGCAAATTCGTAGAACTAGGACGCTACCTTTGCGAGGTGCGGGCAGGACAATACTGGCGGCTGGAGAACCTGAAGTCTTTTGACGAGTTCCTGGAGAGGCGATTCCCGGAATCGAGAAGGAAGGCCTATTACCTGATGTCAATCCACGAGCACTTGCCGCCGCAGGCGAGGAAGGATCTCAAGCAGGTGGGTTGGACGAAGGGAATGGAACTGGCGAAAGTTGCGCGGATGGAGGGTCAGGGCTTCGATTGTGCAACCTGGTTGCACAAAGCCCGATCGATGCCGAAGGAAGAGTTTAAGCGCGAAGTCGAGAAGGAGCTAACCGGCCGTGGAACAGAACCACACGAGATCCTTTACTTTAAAATCTACAAGAGCCAGATTCCCATCATCGAGCAGGCGATTGAAACCGCCGCGCTAATGTTGGGCAGCGACAAATCGCGAGGCTATTGTTTGGAAATGATCTGCGCTGACTTTGTGGCAGGGGCCAATCTGGACAACGGGAATCCAGAAATCTTGCTGGGGGCAATCACAATTTTTTTTAGGTTTCTACCTGGTGAACTGCGGCACAAATTCCTGGCAGACGCGAACCAAAAATGTTCATGACCTTAAAATTCGACCAAAACACCAGCGTCAACGGCTAGACTCTCAATCGTACCGGCAGCTTTGCAAGATAGTTCTGGAGCGGGATGGATGGAGATGCCAATCCTGTGGAGCGCTCGAGAGTCTCCAGGTTCATCATCGGAAATTTCGAAGTCATTCCGGCGGTGACAATGAAGAAAATTTGATGAGGTTGTGTCAATCGTGCCACCATAGTGTGCACCGTCTAGCCCGAATGTCCGGCTAAGAACGTCCCAGGTGTCTGGAGGTCATGGCAGCGTATCGTCGATAAAATCAAAGAAATCTGATCGTCGAGACAAGTGCGGATCAAGCTCTATGTACTGGTCGCCGGCCAATTTTACCAGCGAGGTGCGGCATGAGGCCGTGTTGGGAGGCGAGCTCGGGCTGGGTGGGAGCTGGGCCGAGCGAACGACCTAAACTACCGACGCTGATCTTCCTGAGCGGCTTCATCGGAGATTTCCGTCCTTGCGGGGTACATCGGTTCTACGATCATATCCGCCGAAAAGAGATACCTACCTTGTGCAAGCCAATTATTCTGGGCCGGAAAAACGAATTTCAGGAACCAACTGAAATCGCACCACTTATCTTCCTATGAATTACGACATGAAGGATTACTTTGAACTGGGTTTCGCATATGTCTATGCTTTCTTTTCCATAACCAGAAATGACAAGCTCTGATGCGTTGCCAATCCGCGATTAAGGGTTTGTAGCGTTGTCTTGAAAAAAAAAGTCACCAACTCTCGTTGGTGACTGGTTCAGACCACAAGGATTCGTTAAAAAACGAACCTCAGCCCCCTCTCGATCTGCCTTGGCGCACCTACCGCGTT
>JBLNFC010000653.1:0-5705 GCA_050263355.1 Acidobacteriota bacterium | reverse complement strand
CACTCTCTTCTCGTTCGTGTTCCTAAGCGTAAAAACTAAAGCTGAAAATACTAATGGAGTACAGATGAAACGCGTGTTTTGTTGCATTCTCTTGTTCGTTGCTTCTGCCTTCTGCACTGTCTCAGTCTCTTCACCCACCAGCGGTAGCAGCGTAGGATCCCCAGTGCATTTCGTCGCCACCTCGAGCACTACCTGCGCAAGCGGTGTTTCCGCTATGGGCATCTACACCGCGCCCTCTGTTCTCGCGTACAAAGTGTCCGGGCCGCGTCTTGATACGTATTTGAGTTTGGCCGCAGGAACCTATAGCACCGTTGTCCAGGAATGGGACAAATGTGGGGGTTCGGCCAAGATGGCGGTTAGCATTACAGTTTCGTCTACACCTTCCGTTGTTCCAGCGAGCAGCCACGTGTTCCTGGTGGTCGAAGAAAACCACAGTTACTCAAGTGTGATCGGAAGTTCGTCGATGCCCTACTTGAACAGTCTTGCCAGCAAATACGCATTGGCAACGCAGTATTACGCGAATACGCATCCTTCCATCGGCAATTACTTCATGCTCAGCGCCGGCCAGATCATTACAAACAATGACGGACTGTGTGGCACACTGACTCAGGACAATGTGGTTAGGCATCTGCTCACCGCGGGCAAGACGTGGAAGGCCTACGTTGACAGTCTTCCGAAGACGGGTTACACGGGATGCGACGTCTATCCCTATGTGAAACATCACAACCCACTCGCCTACTTTTCGGACGTAGCCAACAGCACCCAGAAGAACAACTTGGTACCATTCACAAAGCTTGCGTCTGATCTCGCGAATCAGAGCCTTCCCCAGTTCTCCTTCATCGTGCCCAATATGTTGCATGACGGGCATGACGGCAGTTTGAGCGCGGCGGATTCCTGGCTGAAGACAAACATCGCACCCTTGATCGCAAGCCCCACCTTTCAAAAGGATGGAATACTCGTAATTCTTTTCGACGAAAGCACCGGCAGCGATAAACAACATGGCGGGGGACATGTGGCAGCTGTCGTGATCGGTCCGAAAGTGAAGCGCGGATATAAATCGACGACTCTGTATCAGCATCAGAACACGCTCAAGACCTTGATGAACGCGCTTGGCGTTTCCAGTTATCCGGGTGCATCTGGCAGCGCGCCCGCGATGGCGGACATGTTTTGAACGTTATGAGCGGGAGGGAATTGCGCGACTGAGTTTCCTCCTCACGCCATCCAGTGTTCCACCTCTTGACCTCGAGGCGCTTGCTGCTAGCAGCGTGCGGGTTCAGTTGCTATTGGACTTTCACGTAGATACTCGATTGAAAGTATCGACCGGCTAAATCTTTAGCCTGAACGGTGAGGCGCCGTGTACCCGCCGCCATCGGCAAAGTTGTAGAAATAGTGCCGCCCACTCCCGTCCACTGCTTGACTCCGTCCACCCAGATAAACATATTCGTCACTGTGCTGGTTGAATCTGTGGTTCCGGCGACAATCCCAACCGGAGATGTCACGGTACTGTTTGGAGCAGGTGCACAGATGGTTACAGACGGATCGGCCGTGTTCAGGTTGCAGGGTGGCGACACAGCTGCCACGCTGAAATTGACAGATTGCTTGGCAAGAGTGTTGCTGAAAGCGTTTACCGTAACACGATGTGCTCCGGGCGTCATGTTTATTGAAGTGCTAAGTTTCGGCTGATTATTGAGAACGTAGACCTTCTTTCCATCTAACCAAATTTCCATATACTTCACGGGCGCCGAAGAGTGCGTGCCGGCGACAACCTTGACCGGTGACACTACCGTGGCGCCGTTCAGCGGACTGCAGATGGTAACCGATGGATCCGTCGAACTCTGCGGGCACGGCATTGACACAACGGGGGTAAGGAAGAAATCCACCTGGTTAGGAAAGTAGTCGTTAAGAGTAACTGTCTGCTGTTGACGGTTCCATCCTGACGCTGTGACCGCCGCCGTCAAGCCGCTGCCCGGGCGCAGGTTGATTGCATAACTCCCGGAGGCATCGGTAACGGCAGTGGCGCCGTTGATGTTCGCAGAGGCTCCTGAAATAGGAGTGCAGCCGGATGCTCTAGTACCCCGAACACGGCCTCTGACGGTCGCCAGTCCAGAACCTGGTGCGCCATTGTTATGCCATTTGAGAGTGAACTGATCGGCTGACGTGGTCAGGTACAAGCCCGTATAGGGCGAGTATGTCCAGACGCTAAGCTTGTTCAACGAGGGGCTAAACTTCATGATGCGGAGATAGCCGTTTCCGCCATTGGTCCAGTCCTGCCAGTTGGCAAAGAATTGATGAACAAAATTCCCATCCACGCCCACATCCGAGCGCCGCGCGCGGAAGTTTTTGGCGATATGCCCGCCCACAACCACGCTGACATTCGGATAACGGCTGAGCAGATTCGTCCACAGCAAGGCTCCATTATTGTCCTTCGACATGTCCTGTGTGTCGCACGCGTCCACCGTAGTTCCGTCGTAGAACAGGTAACTATGGGTTACAACAATTACTTCCTTGTCTTGGTTGGCATTGAGCACAGAAGCGGCCCACGCAACTGCACTTGAGCGCGGAACAAACTCCAGGACAAGAATTAAGTAACTTTTGCTCCCCCAAGTGAAGGTTGCATAGAAGTTCTCATTGCTGCCGGCAGGGTAGTTAGTGGATCCATAGTAGTCGCGGCCATAGAATCGCGATGGGCCAAAATGCTGGTTGAAGATCGTCGCCTTGCGAGTAGTTGGTGGATTGCTATCGTAATCGTGGTTGCCGATCGCAAGTACGTACGGTAAGTCTGCCTGCTCGAGGATTCCGATCGAATGTTCCACGTTCTGCCACTGCACTGGGTCAGTTGCCGTGTTTACAAGGTCGCCTTCGCCGATCACCAGGCGAATGTTCTGGCTGGCCACGTTTTTTGCAATCCATTGTGTCTGCGCGTCGAAGATCTGAGGGTAAAACTGTGAGTAGTTTTGCATGTCGGGCAGCACCACGATCGTGAAGTCATCGGCGCTTTGTGCCATGGCCCCGGCAGTGGCCGTTAGCACAACGAGCATGACCAACATCACCACCCATATGCGTACGTTTTCCGACGGAGCGGGTGGATACAGGCGTGCCACGCCGCTAGATGAGGGGAACAAGAACCGGGGACTCATGGGAGTTACCTTGACCAAACAATCTGGCGAGCTAACCAATTAGAACATCGGGGACGGCGATGCTGCCGTGAGCCCGGTCACACTAGCATGTGGAATGTCCGGCCAGTAATCCAGCCCGTTCAGGGCCAACAGCCTACCACCTGGGTTTACACTCCCAAATCCTTTCGACCGTATAGGTGCCTTTGCACAACTCAGCGGCGCTTAGAAGGTGCCGCGATGCTCATGATTACCGCCGCTGGCATCGGTTGAGTCATTCGCCTCAATCTTCCCGACACTTTGGTTACCTTGTTCAGTTCGCTCTCTTAAGGTGAAGTGCAGGAGTGTGCCGCTTTCGCGCCGAGGTTAAGAAATGAGGCTTCGATTTCTCTTACTCCTGATTCTCTTATCGAATACTTTGCTGTCCGCGCAGACCGCCAAATTCGATATGCTCGATTGGATGACAATGGACCCTTTCGGCTCACACATGAGCGGTACCGGTACTCCTATGTGGACCGTCATGGATGCGCCTCATGGGAAATTCTATTGGGTAAAGAGTCCGAAGGGTTATCCCTGGGACGTAAAGAGTTTTGACAGCAACTTCATATATGATACGATAACCGAGGTCAGTTGGAGTGATCCTCAGACCTTCAAGCGCCACATCGGTCCTAATGGCAAGGGCTATCCCATAAGTCCCCGGTTTGTGCCCTATGTTCCCGGTGCCGCACCCACGAAGCTATGGACGATCACGATTCCGCCGTCTAGCACCAATTTTGAAATTCACTCCAGTTGCTCGCAGTACCGAATGTCGAATCTGGGCTATGCCAAGACTGAAATTTGGGGACCGTTCTATGAATCTCTGGGCGGTGACTTGCCGCCGAACACCGAGACGCTCCACCTGAATTGGCTCTGGAGCTGCGATTCTTCTTACAACAACTGCAAGGTCAAAGAGCGGTTCACGTTGATGCGAGCTTACGGCAGCGTGAAATGGGAAAACTATAAGCTGTCCAGTGGACAGTACGTTTTACAACAGGCCTCTCTGCGGAATGTCGCCAGTCTGGGCATTACCAGCGCGGTTCACCCGTGTTGGAACTGAGTACCTTGTCTCTGGCCAACTGTTTGTCCGCTGCCCCAGGTTTCCACACCCGTCGTGACCTCTGACCTGGTGCTCGCGATTCAGGTTGCGCAAATCGGAATCCTCGGTTCCACTTGATAGGTGCGCAGCTACGAGCAATCTTCGCGCGAGCTGGATCTGAAGTCGCTTTCACCCACGTTCGCGGCAACACCGGCCCAACTCACATCTAAAGTCAGGAGGTGCGCATGCCAGCGCGGAACGATGCTCTCAAAGACGGTCTTTCGCAAGATAGCGAAATTACTATCACCGTGACCGGCAGAAAGTCAGGACGCAGCGTCTCAATCCCGGTGTGGTTCGTACTTGACCGCGACAATCTCTACCTCCTGCCGGTTAAGGGGTCCGAAACACAGTGGTATAAGAACGTGCTGAATAACCCGTCCATTCGCGTTCGTGCTGGTGGCACAGAGGGCGAATTCAGGGCTGTCATTATCACTGACGCCCCACAGGTCTCATCCGTGGTCGATAAATTTCGCGAGAAGTACGGGGCCGCCGACGTGAAAAAGTACTACTCAAAGCTCGACGTCGCAGCTCTCGTCCAGATGCAATGACCGCGCCGCGATTGAAAAAAAGGTATTCTCGAACCGTCACGAATGCCAAACCGCGGAGGACTGGATTCTGGACCTGATTTTCCCGCGCGGGCGCCGACAAATCACCTGAGTCCGACCATCCCACGAACCGACTCGGCTAGCTTGGCAGGATCATAGGCCACGCCGCTTGAACACGGTTTCGACTTTCTCGATATCCCCGATGTTGGTGGATGGATCGCCTGCAACGACGACCAGGTCGGCCTGTTTGCCCGGAGAGATGGTCCCGATCTGATCACCATGGCCCAGGAACTCCGCGTTCCCTTGCGTCGCAATGTGGATTGCTTCCACAGGCGTGAATCCGGCCTCGACCAGCAGCTCGAGTTCGCGCTGCATGCCATATCCCGCGAGATCGCCTCCCACTATCGCGCCCACTCCAGTCGGATCACTCCCCGCCAGCAACCTCCCTCCTGACTTCACGAACGCACGTTCCCACTGCATCTCTTTCTGCAACCGCATCTGCCAGCGTGGATCGCCATTGGCCCGCTTTCGTGCAGCCAGGTAACTGGCCAGCGACTCCGGTAACATAGCGTCCGTCACTTCTTTGCGAAGCGGCAGATGGCTCGGAACATCCAATTCGTACACCGACAACGTGGACGTCACCGCCACATGATGCTGAATCAGATCCTTCGTGATCTGCTGCACCGCCGCCGCGTTCACATCCACATGGGCCTGCGCGTCCAGCATGTCCCCGAATGGCGGACACTTGTCAGGAACTTTGTTGGCCACGAACTCGGTGTCGACCGCAATCGGCCCGTGCTCCAGGTTGTCGATGCCAAGCGCCGCCGCCTCGCGCGAAGTCACAGAGCACAAATGGCCCGTCACCTTCAGCCCGCGACGATGCGCCTCATCGATCACCGCCTTTAGCTCGGC
>JBLNFC010000652.1:0-4292 GCA_050263355.1 Acidobacteriota bacterium | reverse complement strand
AGTGTGCTTGTGTTGGCTTCGCCTGAAAGCAATGCTGCTGTTCCCCCTGTTGCCAAAGCGCACTCACTCGTTTCCCGCCCTCGCGGCCTGCTCTCCTGGCCGGTTTTGCGATGGGGTGCCTTGGCTGCTTGCATAGTTGTAGTGAGTGCAGCCGGGTTACTGCTGAGTCGACAAAACTTGCAGGCGCCACAGCGAACGGCTACTGCGCAACTGGACGCGCCGAAAGCTCCAGTGGAAGTGCAAACTGGCACACAGGATGCCAGCGCCGCTCAGAGTTCCGCGAAAGACACGCAAAAGCAGGCACTGGATTTTTATGCGCGGGAAGAACTTCGCGCGCCATCTAAGCTCCCGGCTATGGTCGAGAACCGGAAAAAATTCGTGACGCTTCCGGATAAGCCAGCTTCGAAAGACGCGGCTGCGCTTTTGGCGCTGGCCCCCGGAGTTGCAGAGCGAGTAGAGGCAAACGAAGCTTTGCCGGGTCCAGCTGCCGCAGCGCCTTCGCGGGCCTATGCGGACCAGGTCTCCATAGCCGCAGCCGCTCCGGCTCCTTCATCGAGCCTGGCCAAAGATGATGCGGCAGCGGATCGGAAGGAAGCCAGCCGCGTCTCTCAGCCCAACTCGGCAAAAGCCGGCCAGCAGAATGTCCCGCAGGTTCCTTCCGAGGTGCTAGAAGTCACCTCGGAACCTGCCTCTATCCAGGCGGAAACCGCAACTGTGGCCAGGAACGCGGCCCCTGAAACCAAAGCTGAGCGCGACCAAGCAAAAAGCAAACTTGGTATCGCCGAAGGCAAAGCGTCCAACGACGTTGCTGCCACGGCTGCGATTACCAGCGGCAACCTGCTAATGCACGACGTTAGTTCCGCCAAGTGGACTCTTTCTCCTGATGGCCTTCCGCAACGTTCGTTTGACGCAGGCAAAACTTGGGAGAAGATGCAGGTTGATCATCACACGGGATTCCGTGCTCTCTCGGCGCAAGGAATGAATGTGTGGGTCGGCGGCCTAGCCGGCAGGCTATATCACTCCTCCGACGTCGGCATGCATTGGACGCGCATCATCCCCGTCGCGGAAAATACCACTCTTGCGTCTGACATTATCAGCATGGATTTTCAGGATTCCATGCACGGCAGGCTAACCACTGCCAATCAAGAGTCCTGGTCCACTTCCGACGGCGGAAAAACCTGGCAAAAAGAATGACGCGATGGCTGGCTCTGTGCGCGCTTCTATTCTTCGCAACTAATGCCGTCTTCGCTCAGCAAGGTGAGCCTTTACGCCCGGAGTGGTGTCGCCAACTTCCCCGGCCGCAATACAAGCAGCTTCATCGGGTCGACTCGGGCGACCCGTGGTTCGAGGTCTATCAAGTTCGCGACGGGGTATTCGCCATCTACGAGCCGCACCAGTTCGAGGAAGTGATCTCTTACCTGATCCTCGGCAGCAAGCGGGCCTTGCTCTTCGATACGGGCACGGGTATCGCCAAGATCAGCAACGTCGTTTCGAAACTTACGCCTTTGCCGGTAACCGTGCTCAACTCGCATACTCATTTCGATCACACCGGCGGCAACGCTGAGTTTTCCAGCATTCTCGATCCTGACACTCCCTTTACCCGCAAAAATGCCGAGGGACAATCAAACATCTATTCCCGTGACGCGCTCGCCCCCGGTCGCATTTGTGGCCAGTTGCCCGCCGGTGTTCATCCTGATTCCCACTCCATTCGTCCATTTCATATTTCCGATTGGGTGCGCGACCGACAGAACCTTGATCTCGGAAATCGCCAACTCGAGGTGATTTTTACGCCGGGGCACACGCCGGATTCGCTTTGCCTGTTCGATCGCACGAATGGATTGCTCTTCACGGGAGACACTTTCTATCGCGGCCCGATATACCTGTTCACACCGGAAACCGATTTTGCGGCATATACGCGATCGGTACAGCGACTGGCGGCGCTCGCCCCGGCGGTAAGGCTGCTGCTGCCGTCGCACAATGTGCCCTTCGCAGATCCAAGCTATCTTCTAAAACTCGCGAGTGCGGTTCGCGAGATCCAATCGGGCAAACTGAAGCCCTCTGCCTCGCAAGGCCGTCGTGAGTATTCGTTCGACGGTTTTTCTCTTTTGCTCGCAGCGAAGTAGGCGGCGCGAAGAATCAATCAGCCTGGCAGGAATGAAATCGCGAGCAGTATGAACTGGTTACTTTAGAGACTGAAAACCGATTACTTCCAAGCGCGCGGCGATTACTGTTGTGCCCTACCCACGTGAGGTCACCTGACGTAACATCCGAATCGTGGTTTGGCAGTTCTGGGGGAGGGCTGCCGGGAGCGTCCTAAACTGAAAGGTTTAGGACGCTTTCTTTTGTGGCGCAACATGCGCCCGGCGTTCATCGCTGGAGCAAAGCCTACGGCGCGATGCGATCGGTGAGCGTGTCGTTGTGGTAGCTGGAATGGTTGCGCAGCTCAAGCCAGCCTCCACCGGCTTTTAGAGTGTCGGGCACACTCTTCTCCTCACTGGTGGCGAAGGCCTGCCAGGAATCGTAACGTGCCACGCTCAGGAAAGTCCAAGGCCCACCTTCCACGTGTTGCAGCAGCACGTTCCCGGTGCCCGCGGTACCCGCCGCTGTCTGCATGAGTGCCTTCTCCAGATCCTCGCGGTGCCCGGGAGCAGCTCGATAAACTGAAACCACGTACACGGATTTTGCACTTTTCGCTGCGTCATCCAAACCCATGGCTTTCGCGAATTCGCCCCAGGCCGGCCCGCTTACGAAAGTATCGCCATGCCATGCGCCCAGGTCGCGCATCGCGGGGGGAACCGGAGTGCCGGCCGCAGTCACCGTCGCTTTCGGTCCTAGGTGCTCGATGGCGACGTAATCCCAATCCTCACCGTCCTGATGCCGCAGAGCCAGATAGTGCCCCGGCATGGTGGCCTCGGGCCCTTGCTTTTTGAGAAAGTCACCCAGTTCGGCCCCTTTGCCCAGAGCAGCCTTAGCAAAGTGGACGTGGTAAAGCTCGGTGCGTGTCGCCGGCGCGGACGCCGTCTGTGCGATGGAAACGGACACCGCCATAAAGACGAGAAGCAGCGCGGACAGATTCTTCATTGTTCCTCCAAGTTGTTTTGATTTTCGCGAAGCCTTACGTGAACCGACTGATGGGGAGAAGTCGGCGAAGTATAACAGCGAGGCGTCGTTTTGTTGAAACAATCTTGAACTGGGCGGCCACTGCTCAGTCCGCGTCCTGTACCGGGAAGTGCATCCTTGGGCGTCTGGGATGTATCCTATTTCAGGGGAGACAGCGATGGCCTTTTTCGACTATTTCCGCTCGCTTAAGCAGCCGGAGCACCGTCTCGCCTGGAGTATCGCTATTGCGGCCGATGCGCTGCAGATCGCAGCATTGCCCCTGTTTGCTGCTGGCGGCATCTCCCCGGCGGACACACTTCTCGACCTGCTCGTCGCTTTGCTCCTGACCCGCGTGCTGGGATGGCACTGGGCATTCCTGCCGTCGCTGCTGGCGGAGCTGGTGCCCGGTTTCGACCTGTTCCCAACCTGGACCGCTGCCGTCTTCTTTGTTACCCGGCAGCAAGTGCATTCTCAAGACCCCGAGATCCTGCCCCCGCTACGTTGAGGAGCGTGGCGCGGGCATTCCTGCCCGCGTCCGTGTCTTCCCTCCAACTCTACTTCAGCGTGATTTCCTGCATTAACTCCGAACTGATGATCTCCCGAATTTCAGCGCGCTTCTCGGAAAGCTGTTGTGCCGGTTGCTTGCCGCCCAGCACTTTATCGCGCACAGCTTCAGCTTTCGCTACCTCTCCATCCATCGCCGCATGATTCTTGTATTGCACGGCAACGGCGATGTCCCAATCCTGTGGGCTGCTCTTCGTCTCTTTCAAGAAGATCTTGTAATCCATAATGATCCCTTGCCGCTTCTCTTCTTCAATGAAGGGTTTAGTACCTTGCTGCAGGCTCGTAAGGTACGCATCCATTTGGGTTGGCTTCACTCGGATCAACTGCACACGCCAGACTGGACCTTCCGTATAGTGTTCCTGCGCAAACAGGGATGGCGCGAGCAACAACGTAAACACCAGGCATCCATAAATTCTTCGCATACCGATCTCCTCTCGAAGCGAATTTGGTGGCAAATGCGAGGAGGATCATACGCCGCCGATCTAGTTGTGACCATAGGCCGCGACTGATGTACTATTCCAGCCGCTGCTCACATTGTGACAGGAGATCAACGTGGCCACCGCACCCATCCCGAAAGACAGAACCGCGGCCCGAATCGCGATCGTCGAGAAGCATGTCAGGCTCGAGAA
>JBLNFC010000651.1:0-5724 GCA_050263355.1 Acidobacteriota bacterium | reverse complement strand
CCGCATCACAGTGTCTACAATAGGGTTGGACTATGGCACTGGAAGAATACAAGCGCAAGCGGCAGTTCGAGCACACCCCCGAGCCTCCACCGAAGGTAGAGAAACAATCTCGGCACCGTTTTGTAGTCCAAAGACACCGAGCCTCACACCTTCATTACGATTTCCGACTGGAGATGGAGGGCGTGCTGAAGTCATGGGCCGTGCCCAAAGGACCATCTCTCGACCCTGCAGACAAGCGTCTCGCAATGCAGGTGGAGGACCATCCAGTCTCGTACTTCGACTTCGAAGGCATCATCCCGGAAGGTAACTATGGCGCAGGCACGGTCATGGTTTGGGACGTAGGCACGTGGCAACCTCTTTCTCCCATTCCAAAGAACGGCAAGTACGTACCAGGCACAGAGTCAGAAGCAGCGGCGATGCTTGCGAAGGGAGACTTGAAATTCCGTCTCGATGGCAAGCGTCTCAAAGGTGACTTCGCTCTGGTTCATATCCGTTCACGGCGTTCCGGTAGCAAGGGTAATGAATGGTTGCTGATCAAAAAACATGATGATGAGGTAGAGGAAGGTTTTGATGCCGGTCAGTATGACACTTCTGTGCTGAGTAAGCGGACCATGGCGCAAATTGGTGGTGATGAAAAATCTGACGAGTGGGAAAGCGATCGCCCTGCCACGCGTGGCAAGCTGAAAGCACCCTGGCTCGCTGACACATTGGCTCGCATGGAAAAGAAGAAGCGGGCGGCCAACTCAGACAAGAGCAGTGCGACTCGAGTAAAGAAAGAGTCAAAGCTCTCGAACACAGCCATTGAGGAAAAAAAAACAAAAAAAACGTCTCCCAAGTCGACGACGCGCAAGCTAAGCGCGTAAAAGGGGTAGAGAGTACCCGAGTCGGTTCGATCCCAGAAACTCTCGCAAAGAAACCGCCCCCGCAGGCGGCTACAAATACCGCATTGGGTGCTGCGTCCCTTCCGGGATCACGCAAAGCAGAAATGCCGTCGTTTGTGCGTCCCATGCTGGCCACGTCGATAGAAAAGCCCTTCGACTCTGACGAATGGCTTTACGAGATCAAATGGGATGGATACCGTTCGGTGGCATTCCTGGAGAATGGCAAGTTGCGGCTGGTTTCACGCAATGACAATGACATGACCGCTCTATACCCAGAGTTGGCCAATCTGCCAACTTTGGTCCACGCACGCCGAGCCGTGCTCGACGGAGAAGTAGTCGCCATTGATGAAGAGGGCCGACCGTCATTCAGTCTCATGCAGCAGCGGACGGGCATTCGCCATGGCCGTTTTCGTGCACCGGGGCGCACTGAGGTTCCAGTGCTTTATTACGTTTTTGATTTGATCTACCTGGATGGGTATGACCTGCACCGCGTAAACCTGGAGCAACGGAAAAGCCTGCTCCAAAACATTGTCGTACTGGGCGACAATTTACGTTATTCCGACCACCAAGTTGCGCATGGTACCGCACTGTTCAAGGTGGCGGGTCAGCGGGGACTCGAGGGCATTGTCGCCAAGCGCCGGACCAGTTGCTACGAAGAGAAGCGGACGCGCGAGTGGTTGAAAATCAAGATCACGCGCGAGATCGAATGCGTTATCGGCGGCTACACCGAGCCGGAAGGTTCACGCGAATTCTTCGGATCACTGGTTCTTGGTCTTTACAACGATAAGCAACAACTTGTTCACGTTGGACAGGCCGGTACAGGCTTCGATCGCAAAATGCTGGCGGACATGTGGAAGCTCCTGACCAGGTTGGAGACGAAAACGAATCCTTTTCACGGTCCCGTGGATGCCGGCCGGAAAGCGCACTGGGTACGGCCGGAGCTAGTGGCTGCCATTAGATTCACTGAGTGGACACACGAGACGAATGAGGGTGGCGTGAAATTGCGAGCGCCGGTGTTTTTAGGGCTGCGCGAAGACAAGGACCCGAAAGAATGCACGCTTGAGTCACAGCACGCGGAAGCTTAGGAACTGCAGAGCTGCACGCCTGAGAATCGTGTCTGGGGCTCGATAGTTGCAGTCGCCGCGAGTTAATCATGACGAAAGTTGAGACTGTCGCCAGTTGAAAAATGGCCAGCGGCGCACAATCGCTACTTAATATCCTTCATCGCGAGCAGGGAGCCGTAATCCCGTCCTGAAGGTTCCACCGCGCGAGCCACAACGCCAGCAAAAGCTTCGCGCAACTCCGGATATTTCGAAACTAACGCCTTGATCACTGCCATATTGTCCTGGAATGTCTGGGTGCTATTCGAGATATCGGGGACCTCGTACTTGACGATGAGGTCCAGGTCGTTGCCTACCGCCAGCGGAAACATTGCCGTAAGCTTGTAGGTCTTCGGTCCAGCCGCCAGGTCAGCCGGGGTGCCCGGAGCGGGAGCATCAGGCGGCTTAGCCGCCTGCATCTCGTCGTAAAGCTTGTCCGTTTGCAGCGTGGTCATGAAATCCAGCGGAGAGATTAGTGAACGAGCTTGCTGGAAGTAGAGGTATGCGTTGTGAAGCTGGTTCTTTGCTTTGTACTGGCGTGCGTGATCTAAGTACCAGGGCGCGTCGTGACCTGCAACTTCAGCCGCTTTGGAATAGAAGCCTCCTAATTTCCAATCTGTGCCCAACTGCTGAAGGATAAACGACAACGTATAAGGCCCCTTCCCTCCGCTCACATCCATGATCACCACCCCGTACGTCCCTGGGGGCAATCCGTTCAAAACAAAGATGGCACTGTCGCGGGTCTGGCCGGTGGAGCCGAAGACGCCGCACAAGAATTCCGCGTGCGGCAGGGGAGCGCTTCCCTCGGCCTTTAAAAGAAACGGCGGTCGGGGTGTCGCTTGAGCTCCTGCAAACGCTGCTTTGTTGTCGACAACTGCGGTTTCAATGGCGGTAAAGTTTGACGCGAGGCTGGGAATTGCATTTTGCTTCAGCCCGAAGACGTCTCCCTTGGAAGCCATGTCGAAAAAGCGATGAGCGGCGTTCTCCAGTGCCGTCTTTGTTGCTGCGTCCATGTCGGCAGAAGAAAGGCATGTCTGAGCTACCGCCACAGACGGGCAGAAGAACGCCACGAGAAAGGCACTAACCGCCAGCCCGTTGGCAAATGTAGAGCGTGAAAACGTTTGCACTGCGCCCGAGTACTTCTTGTGGATCATAGGCTCAAATGTATCCTCGCTTCATGCTCATTGTACGATGCTGCTGATCGAACTGGGGCTGTAAGGTGAGATGCCTACCCGGGGGGTGTAAACGATGTCAAACAAGCGATTGAACGCTGCTACAATTGCTGCAAGAGGTGGCGGGTTTAGCGTTCTCATCATGATGTTCTCCGCGCGACGGCGATTCTTAACATTCCTGGTTTTGGCCCTTTGCCTGGGCATGCCCCCGGCCAGTGCTGCTCAGCGTCAGAGCCATGGTTCGAAGAAGAAACCGACAGCAGAGGTGAAACCGCCTGATCCATCCCCTGCACCTCCTGAACCGTTGCGACCAGAACAACTCCCGGCCACTGCGCCAAGACTTAGTTTCGAGAATGGTGTGCTTACGATTCTGGCGCAGAATTCCACGTTGGGAGACATCCTACGTGACGTACATAGCAAAACCGGGGCTGAGATCGATGTTCCTGGCAGCGCGAGTGAACGCGTTGTTGGCCAGTTCGGCCCAGGCTCGCCGCGCGACGTCTTAGCTTCGCTCTTAAACGGCTCACACTTCAACTACGTTATGGTGGGAACGGCTACTGATCCCAACTCAGTGGCTCAAGTAATCCTTACGCCGCGAACCGGCGGCGAAACACCACCGTCAGTAAGCGAATCTGCTGCTGCAGGCGGTCAAAATGGAATGATGACTGTTCAGCCGCCCGTCAATGGTCAACCGTTCCCGCCCCGTTCGTTCCCACAGCCTCAGACGCGAGGACAGGTACAGGGGCAAGTAGTAGTAGACACGAACGATGATCCTGCACCAGACTCCGCAGAAGAAAATCAGGACGAGTCGGCTCAAGATCAGGACAACGGTGAGAATGGGGATCAGGGCGCGCCCGAGCAAGCCGATCAGGGCCAAGCAGGACAAAATCCCAATCAACCTACAGTGAAGACGCCAGAACAACTGCTTCAGGAACTGCAGCGCCAGCAGCAGGTCATGCAGCAACAGCAACAGCAGCAGGGGCAAAACTCGACGCAGCAGCAGCCAGCGCAACCTCAAGCTGTGTATCCGCCTCCCCAGCTACAACAGCCGCCGCAGCAGGAGAAATAGCACGATCACGACCTGCGGTTATCGAACTGCGGCCACAGTACCCCCGCTGTTGGGAATATCTGCTTCTGAAGCTCGAGCAGAGAGGCATGCGCGAGGTGGGAGGAGTCAAGGGCGCCGGCAATGGTATTCGCCAGATGCCGTGGACTGAGTTTTCAGTCGGCGCCTGCCTGCGCATTGCGCGCCAGCAGGACAGGTTGTGGCTCAGCCTGGGGCTGGGTATGCGAACCAAACAGGTGAAGTATCCCATTCACCACGCCATAGGCGGTGATAACGCCAAGACTAACGGAGATGAGTACAGTAAAAGAAAGCACAGTCGACACCAATAAAGCGTTCAAGATGGGCCCTGCCCTTTATGCGACAGTCAGATGCCGCACGTAGCTCCTTAGTTTCTGCCAGCCCGTCCGTTGATATCGGTATAGCGGGCCCGTTTTTCACTGTACCCGCGTTGACTCGAATTCCTGTTTACAAATAAGATACGGAGTAGAGCTGCGCATCCCCACTTTCCAACGTTTCTGGGGAACCCGTCCATATTACGGAAGGCCATCGCTCTGTCGGATTGCATGCCTATTACCAAGATTTCGGTGCGCGGAGCGCGCCAGCATAACCTTAAAAACATTGATGTTGAGATACCTCGTAATAGCCTGACGGTAATCACGGGCCTCAGCGGTTCGGGTAAATCCTCGCTGGCGTTCGACACTATTTACGCGGAAGGCCAGCGGCGATATGTGGAAACCCTGTCGGCCTATGCCCGCCAATTTCTGGACCAGATGGAGCGTCCAGACGTTGACGCAATCGACGGGCTAAGCCCATCTATATCGATCGAACAGAAGACCACCAGCCGCAGCCCTCGTTCGACCGTGGGAACGATTACTGAAATCTACGACTACCTTCGTCTTCTGTTTGCCTCGATCGGAGTCCCGCACTGCCCTCAGTGCGGGCGGCCAATCGCCCGGCAGTCGGCAGAGCAGATCGTGCAAAAGGTGATGGCACTCACGCCGGAAGACCGGGTGATGGTGATGGCACCGATTGTTCGTGGACGAAAGGGTGAGTTCAAGAAGGAAATGGAGAAGCTGGTTCAGCACGGCTTTACCCGCGCGAGGGTGGATGGCGAGCTCGTGAACCTGGAAGGCGAAATTCAGCTGGACAAGCGCAAGAACCACACCAGTGAGGTCGTCATTGATCGCTTTTTGGTCAAGCCTGGGAGTGAGCAAAGACTTGAGCTGTCTATCGGTTTAGCCATGAAGCTCGCCGGCGGCCTCGTGCAGGTGGCAGTGGTCGGTGGCGAAGAACAAATGTATTCAGCGAAGCTGGCATGCCCCGACTGCGGCATCAACGTCCCCCAGCTTGAGCCACGCTCATTTTCGTTCAATAGCGCGTACGGCGCGTGTCCTGAGTGCCATGGACTGGGCAGCCGTTATGACTTCGATCCGGCGAAGATTATTGTGGACTGGTCGAAACCACTGCTCGAAGGTGGTCTCGGTCCGGGTTCCGCCTCTGCAAAT
>JBLNFC010000650.1:0-5346 GCA_050263355.1 Acidobacteriota bacterium | reverse complement strand
TTCCAGCGCTTGGCAGGCCCGGGCAAAAAATGTCTGGTCCTCGACAATCATCCAATCTTCGGCGGAGAAGCGAAGCGCAACGAATTCATGGTGGATGGGCAACGTCTCATTGCACACCAGGGCTCAGCATTGTTCCTTGTTCCCTTTCCGCACAGCTTCATCGGGCGGTTCTACGAATCGATCGGGCTCGCGAATCCGCGGCTAACCTACCAGCAGTGGTCAGGACCGTCACCCCAGATGCCGCTGCCCACTACGCCCTATCCCGATACCGGCGCTAATTACGGTTTCTATTTCGGAGCCAAGTTCGGCCAGAACCCCGGCCTCTGGTTGATCGATCCCTGGAACAAAAAATTGGCAGGCGCGCCCATCCCGGAAAAAGCGAAAGCCGAACTGCTGAAATTTCATGCCGGTGATCCCGGCTTCGAAGCCCCCAAGTTTTATGGCGACGAGATTTCACGCAAGCTCGACTCAATCTCAATTGAGGATCACATCGTCGAACGTTACGGAATCACCCGCGAGACCATACGCGATTACATTTCACCCGTCGACGCTGGCGGCGGCTCCGGCCTGGGAGCCGATGCCCTTTCCGCGTTCACTGACTACGCGACTGACCTGCTGCGGCCGATGGATTCCAGCGATGAAACCGGCGCGCAAATGTTTCCCGGCGGCAATACGGGATTCGCTCGCCTGATCGTAAGAGCCCTGATTCCGGATGCGATTCCTGGGCCCAATACATTGGAAACAATGTGCCGCAACCAGGTTAATTTTGCGGCTCTCGACCGCGCAGGCGCGCCCACTCGCATTCGTCTCCGATCCACCGCCGTGTGGGTACAGCATGACGGTGATCCAGCCAAAGCTGACAGCGTGACCATTGCCTACACGCAGGCTGGAAAAGTGTATCGACTAAAAGCCCGAGCTGCGGTCATGGCGGGCGGCAATTGGACGACGCAGCATATCGTGAAAGATTTGACGGATTCCCATCTTGACGCATATCGCCAGTTCTATCGCTCACCCTGCTTGATGGCGAACGTGGCCGTTCGCAACTGGCGATTTCTTTACAACATGGGTATGGCGGGATGTCGCTGGTTTGGAGGAATCGGGGATTACATGGAAGTTCGAAAGATGGCGACCCTTGGACCCTATTCTCCCACCATCAGTCCCGATTCACCTATCGTGCTGACCTTGAAAATCCTCTATGCTTACCCTGGCCTGCCGACGGACCAACAAGGACATCGCGGGCGGGCGGAAATGCTCTCCACTTCCTTTCGTGAATATGAACGGCGCATTCGTGAGCAGTTCAGCGAAATGTTCTCGCGAACCGGCTTCGACGCAAAGCGCGATATCGCGGGCATCATTCTCAACCGTTGGGGTCACGCCTACCTGAGTCCGCAGCCAGGATTCTTTTTCGGCAAAGATGGAAAGCCCGCGCCGCGCGACATCCTGCGAAATGCGCCTTTCGGTCGAATCACATTTGCGAATTCCGATTTGGCCGGGATCATGGATCACCGCTGCTCGATTTTGGAAGCGAGCCGCGCAGTGGATCAGTTGATGGATCAAGTGGTCAGGGATTGAATTCTGCTGTGCCGCTCTGCGGTTTTTACTCCAAAACAAAGAGCGCCTCGAATTCCTTTCGGAATCCAAGACGCCCGAACAGCCCTCCCCCAGAACTGCTCGAGAGCTAGGGTATGACTCCGCGGTTTGTCTGTAAATCACACTTCCGTGCCATCTCATTACCACCAAAAGGCTCCTTGAACACCGATGAGACTCGCGGATGCTTGCGGCTCAAGAGTGCTTCATTTTGTGTGCAGGAGTTTGCATGTACTATTCTGGATTCCCGTCGCCTGGAAAACGTAAGTTGCTGAATCTTCAGCACATTCCTCCATATGTTCCTTTGGTACTTAGGATGCACATTACCTGGCCAGATGGCAGGTGTAGCCACACGGTTTTGAATAGGGTGAGGGTCTTTTAATACCCCGCGAAAGACCCATAAGCAGTTCACAAGAGAGAGAAAGAATCAGGTAGGAGAGCATGCTTATGAGGCGCTCAGCGCTGCTTTTGCTTCTAATTTTGTCCCTTCCGGTCGCTATGTGGGCCAACAGTAGCAATGTTGTGTTCCAGAACAGCGGGGGAAAGATCGTGGTCGGAGCGGGCAACTCCTTGCAACTGAAGAACTCTACCCTAACTAGTTTCACCGGACTGAATGGTCTGACCTCGACCGGCATCTTGGGTACGATTAATTTCTCGACAGGCACAATGATGTCGGGTGGATCCCTCGCCAACGGCGGCTCGTTTCTGAGCGGTGGGAGTTTCACCATTAGCGGAAATGGCGCCAACGGCATGGCAACTGGCGTTCTTTTCAGCGGCAGCTTCGTCGGACCAGTGAGCTGGGTCGGAACCTACGATCCCGCTGGACGGCACGGCCTAGGGAATTGGACCTATGTGCTCTCAGGCACAGTGTCGGGAACCCTTAGCAATGGCGCGCACGCTACCGGCGGAACCTTGCAATTCACTTTCGACGTTCCCAACGGTCAGCAGTTTTCGAAGAACGTGCGTCTGAACCAGGGCGTAACAACGGTTACTGTTCCTGAGCCAAGCACCCTCGGGTTGCTCGGGACTGGCCTGCTGGGGCTCGCCGGCCTCGTCCGCCGCAAACTCAAAAACTAGTCGTCCTAGTCGCTCTCCAAAAAGGCCTTGGCGTTCCAAGGCCTTTTTGCTTTGCCCCAAGCCCATCCTCTTTCCAAATGTTCATTCTGCGAAGCACAGTTAACCTTGCGCATGCGCTGCGGAACTCGCCAGAACTGCGAAGCTCTTAACGTGTTACTTCAATGCGGTCCGGGCCACAATGTGCATCGATTCAGCAGGATGGGACTACTCTCCCACCCGACGCGCTTGAATTACCTCCGTAATCGCACTTGGGGTGGTTACCGTTGACGCGGATAGCTAGCCCCGTTAGATTCGGCCTCAGGGGGAATTATGAAGGATATCCACGAGGTCTTGCGGCGCAAGCAGGCGCAGTACGCGCAACTTGCCAAACAGATCGAAGCTCTACAAGGTGCGGCGGACAAGCTCCGCGAAGTGGCTCCTCTGCTCTCCGATGGTGATGAAGAGGGAGCTGGCCTCGTTCTCGACGATAGCAGCGAAGATTCGCGAGCTGTGGGCGCGAAAGCTGCGGCTGCCCCGGCACCGGCTTCCCCGGCGAAGCCTGCCTCACGCTCAACCACCCCGCGGTGGCCGTAGAGACGTCGCAATCCAGCCCATAAGAGGGGCCCATGATCTTCCATGCACTCCTGGTCCTGACGGACGACAGCACAGCAGAACGGCTTCGGCAAATTCTGGCTGAATTCCAGGTCGAGAGCGAATACTGTTCGGAGTCGCACGTCGCTAACCAAAAACTCGCAGAACGTCGATACGACGCCGTCATCGTTGATCTTGAGGACCAGTCCGCGGCGGCAAGCATTTTGGAACAGGTGCGTCAGTCCCAGATAAGCAAGAACGCGGTCACCATCAGTCTTCTTGACGATAAATCTCTCGTCCGCCGTGCATTCGGCATGGGCGCGAATTTTATTCTGTACAAGCCCATTGCTGAAGAACCAGCTCGTGCTAGCCTGCGCGCCGCCATCGCTCTTCTCAAACGTGAGCGTCGCCGGAGCTTCCGCGTCCCCGTGCAGTTGCCCGTAACTCTCTCCTGGCATGGTGCACCCGAAGTTGAGGGCATTATGTTGGATCTGAGCGAAAACGGCATGGACGTTCTCTCGGCTCAGCCTCTACAACAGTCACAAGCACTACACGTACATTTCTCGCTGCCGGACCTCAGCCAGATTGGAGCCACAGGTCAAGTCGCCTGGGCGAACAGCAATGGTCAGGCAGGAGTGGAGTTCGTCGACTTCCCCGACGGTCAAAAACAAATCGTGCAGGATTGGCTAAGCGCGAACGCGCCGGAGGGTCCTCCTCCCGAACCCGAGCCCATTGCGAGCTGTAAGTTGTCCGACCTGAGTCTTGGCGGATGCTACGTTGAGTCTGAGTCGCCATTCCCCGTAAACACCGAGGTCGAACTCAGCTTACGTGCTTCTAACACCGAGATTAAAATCACCGCCCTTATTCGCGTTATGCACCCCGGCTACGGAATGGGCCTGGAGTTCGTCTCCAACCAGGGCGAGCATCGGCAGTTGGTCGACCAGTTCATTTCCGTTCTCAGCAGTCATCCCGGATCCGTACCGCTGCTCTCTATAAGCCCCAAGTCCATTCACTTCCACGAAGTTGCCAGTTCTGCTTCGCAGCCGGAAGGAAACGCGGACTCCCTGGTCGAGTTGCTACGCAGCGACCTGCCCCGTTCGCAAGATGAATTCCTGGCAGAGTTGCGAAGGCAGCGCAATTCAGCCGCTGAAGCAGCCGGCGTTTAACCACTACCTCAGAAAAGAAACAGGCTCCTACCCCGTCTCGGTAAGAGCCCTTTTCGGTTACTTCGGCCTTCCACCTCGTTTCGCAAGATCATAAGGACTTCCTGTTTCGTAGATGTTGCAGTTTAGTTAAACCACTGTGAATTCATAGCTAGCTCACAGCTGCCTGTGACAACCTTCCTACCCATGTCGCCCGTCGGCTACTAAAACCAAGTTAGATGGAAATCTACATGCAATGAGGAGGTGTCTCATGGGTACTGTCCGGACTCCGGCTCAGGTCACTTTCGAAAATATTCTTTTTGCAACCGACTTCTCTACCCAGTCAGAGCGTGCGTTGCAATTTGCCATGGCCATCGCTAAGTACCACGCAGCAAAGATTCTCGTGGTACATGCTGCAGCGCCAGAGCCCTTGTACGCCGTGCCAATGGAACCCATTCCGTTGGAATTCGATCCTATGCTTCAGGAGAGCAAGGCCCAGATGCAGGAACTGGCCGCCAATCCTCGCCTGCAAAAGCTCAGTCATGAATGCATTGTGCAGCAGGGCAATCTCTGGAATGTGATCGACAGCGAAGCTGCCAGGTGCAAGGCCGACATCATCGTGCTTGCGACGCACGGCCGACATGCGCTCAGCAAGCTCGTCTGGGGATCGGAGGCGGAAAGCGTCTTCCGGCGCGCTGCTTGTCCTGTTCTCACCGTTGGGCCGCATGTGGGCTTTATCGACGAACAATCCTGGGAGCCGAAGAAGATAATCTTTGCCACCGACTTCTCCGACCATTCACTGCATGCATTGCCCTACGCCCTCTCCATAGCCGAGCAACACCGGGCCCAGTTGATTTGCCTGCACCTTTCTGCGCTCATCCCCCTGGAGGTCGGGGACGATATTGAATCCACCCTGGTGCGGCGCCTGCAGGATCTGGTTCCGCCGGATGCGGGGAGTTGGTGCAAACCT
>JBLNFC010000649.1:0-2848 GCA_050263355.1 Acidobacteriota bacterium | reverse complement strand
CACGCGAACTAGCGCGACCTGTCCGAGAATGCTACTCTCCGACTGGCCAGCGAGCATATAAAACGTCGCATTAGGGTCCATTGGCTGTAGGGGAAGTCTTGAACTCGCGCCGACGTTGACTACTCCGGGGATGGCCCGAATCTTCTCCACGAGTGCGTTGACAAAGGCGACCTGCTGTCCGAAATCTTTGTAACGGAACAGCGGAGTCTCAAAGGTGAGCAGCTTTTCACGCTGCATTCCGATATCGGTATCCTGCAGACGTTCGAACGTCTGCAACAGCAGACCGCCGCTCGACAGCAGCACCACGGCAAGAGCCGTCTCAATGACAACTAACGAATGCTGAAACCAGTGGCTGCGCGCCCCCGTTGTGCCGCGACCACCTTCGCGCAGCCCGTCCTGCGGGGTGAGTCGCGACCCGCGCAACGCAGGTGCAAGTCCGAAGCTTAGTGTGGAGGCGATGACCACAGCAGCGGAGAACGCCACGAGATGCCAGTTTAGCCCCAGTCGCACTGTGCCCATGGTCTCCGGCATGAGCGTCTCAAGAAATCGCATCGCGGGCATGGCGAGTGCCAGTCCGGCCACTGTGCCGAACGAGGCGAGCACGAGGCTTTCGGTGAGGAACTGCGCGACCAGTCTTCCACGGCCTGCCCCGAGTGCCGCACGCACTGCGACCTCCCGGCCGCGTGCCGCACCGCGTGACATCAGAAGATTTGCCACATTGACGCATACGATCAGGAGGAGCACCGCCGCGGCACACAGCAATACGATGAGCGCGGTTTTCGTCTTGCCGGCCATTTCTTCCCGTAATGGCTTAACTACCACCGAGTGGGGACCTCTGAAATCCTTCGCGGTCACCTGCCGACTCAGTGTTGCCATCGCTTCCTGTGCTTGAGAGAGCGTCACTCCAGGTTTTAGTCGTGCGACTATCTGCGCGTTGTGCCAGCTGAAGTTTGTTCGCATCCAGGGGGGAAAAGAAGCCGGCACCCAGATGTCGATGTCGCGAGCGGGCATAAAGTAGAACTCGCGCGGCATGATCCCGATCACTTCGTACGTGGTGTCGTTCACGGCGATCTTGCGCCCCAATACATCAGGCGAGCCGCCGTAGCGGCGCTGCCACAATCCGTGGCTGATGACTACCACACGCACGCCCTTCTCATCCTCCTCTTCCGTAAATGTCCGGCCGATCAGAGGTTTCACGCCCAGCACGCTCCAAAGGTTTGCAGTTGTCTTACGTGCCCTAACCTGTTCGGGCACGGAATCACCAGACAGCGTGGCGTCTTCCGGTTGGGTGGCGGCGATGTCAACGAAAACTGCGTTGTGGCGCCGCCACTCCCACCATTCTGCAGGCGCCGGGCTGTGTCCCGAGCGACCTTTCCCGGTCATGTCATCCCAGATCATCACAAGATGCTCGGCGTCAGCATAGGGCAGGGGACGAATCAGGACCGCATCGAAGGCGCTGAACATAGCCGTAATCCCACCGGTCCCGAGCGCCAGTGTTGCAATCACGATGGCAGAGAACGCTCGATTACGACGGATTTGGCGCAGTCCGTAACCGGCATCGCGCACGACTTGCTCCGACCGCACCCAGCCCCACTCTGCACGAGTCTTTTCTTCCACCAAAGCGAGATTACCTAACTCGCGGTTCGCTGCCCATCGGGCCTCGTCATCCAGCAGGCCCTGTTCCCTACGCTTTTCAGTTTCTTCTTCCAGGTGGAACTGAAGTTCCTCGTGCAGTTCAGCTTCCCTGTTTGAACGTTGCGTCAACCAAAGTAGCTTGCGGAAAAAGGATTTCATTATGCCTCCTGATCGACAGGATTCAGAATCAATGACATGGCCCGGGAGAAGGCGTCCCACTTTGACCTTTCCGCCACCAAGTGTTTCCGTCCCCTCGGCGTAAGGCGGTAGAACCTGGCCCGCTTGCCTTTCTCAGACAGCTCCCAGGAAGGAGCGATCAATTCCTTTGCTTCGAGACGATGGAGGGCCGGATATAAAGACCCCGTCTCGACTTGAAGCAGGTCTTCCGAAGTGCGCTGGATGTGTTTGGCGATTGCGTGGCCATGGGCGGGCCCGGCAAGCAGGGTGCGGAGGATGAGCAGGTCGAGTGTTCCTTGCAGTAGCCCAACACGAGATAGTGACTCAGCGCGCATTGTGTAGGCATTCTACTATTGTGTTCCGTAGAATGTCTACTTTGACTGAGCCTCGTTGCCGGGTGCCCCCATGGCCTGCACTGAGCAAAGTCGAAGGGTCTCACCGTTTGTGCAAGTCATGGAGCACAGTTGTCCGATTTGTTTCTATTGTGAACTTGCCATATAGCCGAACGCACTAACACTAAGCGAGTTGTTTCCAAAAACAAGCGGAACGCGTACTTCGCTGCACATACGCAGTAAGCCCATCAATACAGCGAGATTCATCTCGATTTTGAGCTAAGCAGAATGGGTTCGGTTTCGATCAACCTAAGAGCTTTCACCATCTGCTGCGTCCGGCGTTTATGGGTTTTGAAATGCGGACTCTGCAAGTGAGATTCGTATGCGACCATATCCTTATAGATTTCGAACAATCTGATCTGTTCAGGATGCTCTTTCAGAGAAACGGCATACAGCGTCAACACTCCCGGCTCAACACGAAAGAGATTTACGCGGAAAGAGCCGTTATGAGCGGGGCACTCGATTGACAGCAAAGCCAATCTGGGCGGATGATTCGTTTAGCTTGCAATTCCTCGATGCGCTGGAGGAGGAACTTGTATGGCTTGCAAGTCCTGTCAATCGTGTCGTCAAACCGAATTCGCTGCCGAAATCAATGTTCACTTTCCGGGTAAAGAGAATCTGGACAAACCCACCGTATGCTTGCT
>JBLNFC010000648.1:0-5327 GCA_050263355.1 Acidobacteriota bacterium | reverse complement strand
GTTGCTGCCGGGCTTTTTTGTAGGCTTCCTTCGCCGCCGTTATCGGGTTTTGGATCTGTGCCGAGACGCTAACTGCGAATAGGGCAGGCAATAGCAAAGTTGCCCAGCTGATTGTGCGGTGACACATTCTGATTTCCTCTCTTGCATCGCCCTGGTCAGAAACTCGTCCGCCAGAGCAACAGCATGCACGCCCCGAAAAACAATCAGAGTGCGGCGAGCAGACCCTCTTCGTCGCTTTAACTCCGCCGCATGATGGGCAAGTAAGCAGAGACGGCGCCCCGCAATTGCACTCACTTCGCATTGCGCAAAACCGGGGTGAAAACCGTCATTAGGAGGGTATTTCTTGAATTGCGCCGCCCTTTCCACGGACTTGCAGATCGCGGAATCTCCTTCTAGTCTCAGTGTTTTCTGCGAACTATCGCTGCTGATCGCCCGTCCGGGATTAAGGAGGAGTCATGAAATTTGTATGGATGGTGCTGCTGCTGGGTCTATGTTCATCGCGTGTGTCCGTGCAGGGGCAAGATCCAGGCGGCGCGCTCTCAGCCGAGCAGCAGATCAAATCGCTGGAAGAAGAACGCAACCGCGCCATTGTTCGTGGTGACGCTTCCGTGCTGGAACGGATGACGGCCGACGATTACACCTTCATAACTCTACGGGGTGAGCTGCGAACCAAATCTGATATCGTAAAGGGCTTCCAGTCAGGTTCATTCCGATATAAATCGCGGCAGATTTCGGACCTGAACATACGTGTGTATGGAAATTCCGCTGTTGTGACCGGTCGTTCTACCCAACAGGGCAGTGAGAATGGAAAGGATTACAGCGGCGACTATCGATTTACTCGGGTCTACGTCAAGCAAAATGGACGCTGGCTTACGGTGGCATTGCAGGCCACCCTCGTCCAACCATGAGAACCTCGATTGGAGCAGGTTTTGGTCATTCAGGGCGGAGTCTGACTGACTCATAAGAATGAATGATGTGCCCAGCGGCGCCGCTTCTGCGTTGATGGCAGTACTATGCTTGGCGTCGACTGCTGCTTACACCTCAGCAATAAACGAAGTTAAAGCCAATCTCTCACGACTTCACAGCCAGAACCTCTGGCTTGGAAATCTCGGGCGGCTTGGCCAGCAGATCTTTGGCCTTGGCGAAAAGGGCTTTCGCGATTTCTCCATTCAGATGGGCATTGCGCCCGTTTTCATCGGCAAAGGTATCGAAGATGCCATACTTCCCAGGGCCCATCTTGATGGCATACCAGCTAACCGTCTCGGGCTCACGCTCGGCCAGTGGCTGTGCCGACTTCAGAAATTCTTCCAGCTCTCTTTCCTTACCTGGCTTGGCTTCGAGTTGGGCCCAGATCGCGACTCTGCTCATATCTATTTCCTCCGCCCAATCAGATGCGCACCCGGTGCTTTTGATGCGTGATATCTCATCTTCAAAAATGTGTTTGCACCCAACCGAGCATGGATCGCCCATCCCAGCTTGGCTTGAGCGCAGAAATTCCGCTTCCTCCCGCTCTGACCGGCCCCTGAAGATACCAACTTCATTCCTACTCCACTTTTGTTATCTTTCCGCAGTAGCTTCTCACGCCAAGGAATGCAATGAAGAAGACGCTCTGCTTATTTGTAGTCTTATTGTTCAGTTGCCTCTCCTATGCCCAGCATGACACCGTCATCGTGCGGCCCGTGCCTATCAACGATGTCCTGCTGAATCCGGGCATGGGCATCACCACGTTCAACCGGTTCAATGGACAAGCGACCAACCCGCCCCTGGAATGGTCTGAACTTGGCCCGGTCACGAAGCTTCCGCAAGCCGCAAGCAAACCCGATTTTCCGGACACGACGATTGCCTATCTTCGCTGGTACTGGAACGTGCTCGAACCGGAGCCGGGCAAATTCCGCTGGGACATCATCGATCTCGCGCTCCAAGAGGCGCGGGCGCATGGTCAGACACTGGCAATCCGGCTTATGCCCTATTCCAACAAGGATCCCCTGCCAACCTGGTATCAGAACTCCGGCGCGCGCCGCGCCAACAAGCCCAGCGATAAAGACGGCGCTATCTGGCAGCCTGACTTTTCTGATCCTCTTTATCTCAAATACTGGGGCGAGCTCGTAGCCGAAGCGGGAAAGCGCTATGACGGGAATCCTTATCTCGACAGCGTTGACATATCTTCCGTCGGCTACTGGGGTGAGGGCTGGAGTCCTTACATGCCCGCCTTCCCTTACCAGAAGGCGTTGATCGATATCTGGTTCGACGCCTTTCCCCGGACAACGCTGTTGATGAACTTTGACGAGCCGCAGGCGCTTACTTATGGCACGACTCGCGGCGCGGGCTGGCGGCTAGATTGTCTGGGTGATCTGCGCGTCAAATCAGACAATCCCTATTTCGAACCCGAGATGTTGGATATCTATCCTCAGCAGGTGGTGCGCTCCGGCATTCAGGATGTCTGGCAGCAGCGGCCGGTCTCGTTGGAAGTGTGCGGCACCGTTTCCGAGTGGAAGCGCGACCATTTTGACTTGAAGTACATCCTCGACCAGGCCCTGCGCTGGCACGTCACCTCAGTGAATCTGAAATCATCGCCAATTCCGGACGATTGGAAGCCTGAGTTCGAAACTTTCCAGAAGAAGATTGGATACCGCCTTCTCCTGCGCCGGCTGGAATATCCCAAGACAATCGCGGCGGGTTCTATGATGCCCATCCATATGTGGTGGCTGAACGACGGTGTGGCTCCGCCTTATACGAACTATCCGCTGGCCTTGCAGTTGCGCTCAGCGAAAGACAGCGCCGTGATCAACATTCCCGTGGATGTTAGAAAGTGGCTTCCGGGCGATGCTGTCTTCGACGGGAGTCTCTTCGTCCCTGACACTCTGCCCGAAGGTACTTATGATTTCCGCGTTGCCATGTTCGATCCGAGGAGCGGCAAACCTGCGGTCCGTTTTGCGATCGCCGGACGTGATCCCGATGGCTGGTACAGCGAAGGCCAGATTCGGGTGACGCCGCCGCGTCCCTGAACAGGGAGGGTCCTGCGTTCCACCAGCGGTTGGTGTCAGGCGTTGAGAGCTACTCATCCGGCGGCGCCAGAAATGCGTCCAGGTCGCCGCTCGTCTGCTACGTTCCAATAACTGCTGATCGTGTTGCAACGACCAGGCATACGCCACAGGTGTAAACTTTCGAGGTCGTGGGTGGAGGAATCATGGCCAAGGGCTACTGGATTGTGTTCTACCGGAGCGTTTCCAATCCCGGTGCACTTGCTCAATATGCGAAGCCCGCGGAAGCCGCCATCCAGGCTGCTGGTGGGCGGTTTCTTACGCGTGGTTCCGCCGTCAAGGTTTTTGAGGCAGGAATAAAAGACCGATCTGTCGTGATCGAGTTCGACAGTCCGGAGAAAGCGATCGCGGCTTATGAGAGTCCTGCATACCAGGCGGCATTGAAACATCTCGAAGGTGCCGTTGAGCGCGATGTGCGAATTCTGGAAGGCGTTTCCGCCTAAGCTCTGTGCCTTGTCCCTGGAGCGGCTGCAAAGGTGCCGTGAACCTTGCCAAAAGTTAAACCATAATCAGACGTTTCGTCTAAGCTGCGCGCCGTATCTCCCGGGGATACGAACCCGTCAGCTTCAGGACGAATCCATGCAATCGATGAACAAACCGCGTGTGGGAAAGGAACATGAACGGGCAAAGGCCTTCGACTACATGTATCTCGTGTTCGCGGCAGAACTCCACCGCCTCTGGAGTGACGGAACCCGGTCCGGCGCCTCGGTGCAGCCAGACACTGCGAATGCCCGCTTCAGCGCAATCTTGCACTACCCGCTTCGTATCTCGGGATGACGTCATCACGAGCGCACCCTCCACCGGCGGCTGAATATCTTGCACCCGGGCAAAACACTTCTTATCCTCCAACTGACCGTCTGCAGCCGGGTTTACAGGAACCATGTCGTAACCCCTTGCACACATCTCACGGAAGAGCACGCGGCTCAAGTCCTTCGGATCGCGTGATGTGCCGACCAGAGCGATGCGCCGCAGGGCGAGGAAATCGCGAATTTCAGGAAGGATAGTGGGCATGAGAGCAGACCTCCTCCTCGGAATTAAAAGCCTCGACGACCCATGCCAGCAGTGATTGAGGTCACAGGTGTTCTGGCACATTTTGAGGAGCGTTGCAAAGTAGCGGTATCATGTGAGAGCCATGTCCAGCAGAACCAGCACGCGCCGCTGGATTGTAAGCACCGCTGTAGCCTTCTGCACTGTACTGATTCACGGCACGCTAGGTCGCGCGGGACAGGAAACCGCAAACGCAGTCGTGAGCCGCTCTTCCGAGGACACACTCTTCGTCAACTGCACCGAAAACGACAAGCCGAAACGCGTGCTCAGTCCAGTGGCCGTATCTGAAGATGAGAAATGGAGTGCTTACGTCGAGGTAGACGTGCAAGGCAATGTTGGCTGCCTGCACACCAGCAGGCTGTGGGTAGCCAAAGGAAATAGTCCCTATCGCGTCGTGTACCTGATTCCGCCCAAGCGCGATAGCGTGGAGAATGGGATGAAGATTTTGGGCTGGGCGCCAGGTTCCCGTATGGTCCTGGTGCAAGCGGAGCAATGGCAATACGGTTCCGACGCGCCCGACTCGCAACAGATACTCGCTATCGACAGTGAGACTGGTGAAGTGTACGAGCCTCGCCTGGACTCGCTGCTGCAGAATCGCGAGAACAAGCAATGCGCTTTTCGCATCACCGATGCAGGCTTCAGCTCAGACAAGAATGTCGTAATTCTGGTTCGAGCAAGACTTTCGACAGCACTGGAACCCGAGGAAAGTGAAACGGACGTACCGATTGCCAAACGCTGCGCAACCCGAGAAGAAACCTGGAGCTTTAATTACGCAAATGGAGAAACGAAACTCTTAGGCAGCGGCGAACCGTTACAGATCTTTCGAAAGTTTTTGCCCAACCCAGCGAAGTGAACTAATTTCGACCCACATTCCTTGTCAGCTCTTCACTCAGTGACTGTATCCAACGTGTTCCCCCAAAATAACAACCCCGGAGGTGTCCGGCCTCCGGGGGTTAAGGTGGATGGAATCAGGACGTTTATGCATCCGCCGCGGCGCTTTTGACCATCCACCTCGGCCGCTGCGGGGACTTGGGCAAAATCTCCAGATACATCACAGCGTAGCGGAAAGCCAGCACCGCCGCAGTGATAGTCGCGAGCGTCAAGGCAAATTCGGTCCATTTCGGAACATAGTAGATCCTGGAACTGGTCTGCAGCCCGGTGATCGAGACGTTCAGCCGGTTAGCCATAAAGCCCATGACGACCAGGCAGCAGGTCCAGTACAAATACAACGGATTGTTT
>JBLNFC010000647.1:0-5565 GCA_050263355.1 Acidobacteriota bacterium | reverse complement strand
TCTGGCTCATGCAGAACCCAATAAGCAACACCGATCGAAAAGTGAATTCCAACAGCACTTGGATTTCTCTTGAGTGCTGATTGGTATTCTTCGATAGCGTCGGGGTAGCGCTTCTCCTCAGCGTAGGACTCACCCATCAGAACGTGTAACTGGGACGAATCCGGGTCCAGGGCCCTCAACCGCTCGATTGCCTCGAGGGAGGCATTTTTATGGAGCCGGGCGAGTTGATAGAGTGCGTCGGCATCTTTCGGGTTATCAGCCAACGTGCGGTTGAGTTCTGCGACAGCATCATCAATGCGGCCTGATGATTGTAGCGCTAGTGCTAGATAGTAACGGCAACGCGGATGGGGTTTCGGAGTCGCCAACTCGTTGTGGAAACTTTCGATCGCGTCCCGGAGATCATTCTTTCCGAAGTGGGATACACCCAAGTAAAAATTAGCCTCCGGGTACTTCGGATTGCGCACGAGCACTTGCGTAAGGTGTGCGATCGAATCATCAAAGTTCAATTCGGTCTGTTCCAAAACTCCCAATCTTTTCAGAACTTCTAGGTCTCCGGGAGCGATTGCCAAGGCCTGCTCATAGATGCGGGCTGCGCCGCCGTAGTCTCCTGATTTTTCCGCCACGCGTGCTTGTCCGAGCAGAGTGGCAAGATTGCTTTGCGCGGCAACTGCTATCGCCAAAAGCATGCAGGCGGCGAGTAGAGACAGACGAAAGGGCAGAGGCCGAAAAAGCAAGCCCAATCCGAGATGACAAGCGTATATTCGCCGACGCATCCTGCTTCTGAGACTAGCACCAAACTTGAAAAGAAGGGACGATTCACTTTCAGCAAAATATTCTTGCTGAGCTCGCATGTACGCGCGTGAACCCCAACTTTAATGAATGCGGCGAATTGCCACCAGGGTGGTTGAATTGGGCGCGCCTGAAACCGTTCGCGAACGGATCAGCGCCTCAAACCACGGGCTCCCTGTAACGCCACCTGAATCTGGAACTCCAAGCGCACGCTGGAGCTGCCGGCGGCCCTCGGCATCGACAAGGAATCGACCAGCAGCCTCGGTGCCTTCCTGCTGAAGCCCTTGCAATATCAGAACGCTGCCATCCTGTGTGAGGTTGGGGAGCAGCGCGACGGTCGCATAGTCTTCACCTTCCGTCCCTGTCCACCGCAGTCCCTCGTATCGCGCTTGCTCCCCGGGCAGAGGCTTGGTATTCAGGAATGCTTTTACGCTCTTGCCGACCTCTGTCTCAGTTTCGCGAAAATTGAGTTTGTCCTGAAAAAGCGACACCCATGGATTGGACGCAGGGCTTCCGATGAAAATGTAGTTCTCGTGATCCAAGTCCCGTATCCTCATGTCCTTGGCTGAGCGGATCGTCACCTGCTTCTGCAGCGCGCCCGCAATCTTTACTACCGAGACGGCATCTGCCACATCGGCAAAGGACGTCAGCGTGGAATCGGAGAGGTAACCCACAAACTGGGACCCAACCTGGCCAAGTTTTTTACCTGCGGCGTTCTGTAAAACGTCGCCATTCAAGTACCCTTCGAGCGAGCCGTGCTGGCCCGTGAGGATTCGCAACATGCCATAGTTGCCATCCGCGACCACAACAATCGTCTGATGATGGGTATCCAAGATCTGTGCAAACGGCCAAGGAGGGGCCGCAGCGTTGGCACCATCGCTCGTCGCTCTTTGCTGAAGAGAAACGAGCAAAACTACACAAAATACTGCCAGAACCCCACATAACGTCCATGGCAACACCATGCGATTGATCTTCGGCGCCACGGGTACAATCGGCGGCTCCACAGGGGTACTCTGGCTTTCGACGGGCCTTGCCAGCCGAAACACTGGCGCATAGGTTCCTTTCGGAATCTCTAAAACCAGCGGTTCATCGCGTCCAACCCCGTCGAAATACTCGTGGAGTTTGAGACGCAGTTGCCGGGCATGCACGCGAACTGAGCTGTCTTCCAGCGGACTGTATCCCGACGGCTTGTGAAAAAGCGCCTCCCCGATGTACTGCTCCGTCAATTCATGGGCACAGCCGTTAATTGTCTGCTCGGTGACGTAGTGGAGTAGATCGCGTAGTCGTCCGCTCTTTTGAAATGGTGGACTGACCACAATCCGCTGAACGAGTTGCCATCTCTCATCACTGAGGGGATCGTCGATCACTGCCGATCGTGATGAAGAGGTACTCATTACTTCGAGGTGGTGCGTCAGGGCAACAGACGCGGACGGCATCCTACCACACAACTCCTCGATTTCAAATGACGTGAATGAAGACCAGCAGTACGCCAGATTTTGATGTGAATCACAATGAATTCACAAGCTAGTCCCTTTTGTCGGTAGATGATCCTTATTATACTGCGTGCCAGACGTGGGGTTTTTATCAGCGATCTATAAATTTACGTAGAAGAGCCTACGGAAACGCGGACCCGCATTGTTCTCAAGGAGGACGGGGTGAAACGCTTCTTGCGTGCGCTTTGTGTGCCTTGCCTGATTGGTCTAGTTGTTGGAGCTAGCGGCCAAACCACGAACGGGAACATCCAAGGAACAGTGGTTGATACCCAAGGAGCGGTCGTGGCCGGAGCCACGGTCACCGGCCGAAACATGGATACTGGTCTTACCGCTCCGGCTACGACGAGCGGTGCAGGTGTGTTTGCTCTGCCCAACCTGCCACCGGGCCGCTATACCGTTACAGTGGAAGCCCCGGGAATGAAAAAGTACACGCGGGAAGGCATAACCGTCGCAACTAACAGCACAGTAGGGTTAGACGTGAAGTTAGAAATAGGCTCCGCGACCGATAGCGTCACCGTCACGGCTGATGCTGCGCAATTGGAAACAGAGAGCTCCGACCTCGGTACCAAAGTTCAAAACAACTTGGTGAACAACCTTCCGTTGGAGGTCTCAGGCACGATTCGCAATCCGGTTCAGTTCATCACCCTGATACCAGGATTCGTGGGCAATGTGGGCAATGACCCTGGAAGCAATTCAACGGATGATTTCAAAGTCAACGGCGGACAAATGGGCGGAACCGACATTCTCGTTGATGGCGTGTCGATTTCGCTGGTCTCCCCGAATACGCAATGGAACAAGGGCGTCTCTACGGAGGCGGTACAAGAGTTTAAGGTCCTGCAGAGCAATTTCGCCCCGGAGTTCGGACAATCGGGTGACGGCATTGTCAACCTAGCTATGAAATCGGGAACGAATGACTTTCACGCTTCGGCTTACGATTTTTTTCGCAACCGTGCATTGGATGCGAAATCGTGGGAGCTCAATACGCAGAATAGCTTCCATCTCAGACACGGGGAACCGCTCGATCCCCAGCCCCCAGATACCCAAAACGATTTTGGGTTTACCGTAGGCGGCCCCGTCTATCTGCCCCATTTGTACGATGGTCGAAACAAGACGTTCTTCTTCTTCGATTACGAGGGATTCCGGTTTCGCACAGGTAGTTCTGGGCCGGCTAGCTTTATCCCCGAGTCTTTCCGGAACGGCGACTTTTCCGCATTGCTTCCCGGAACTCAGCTTTACGATCCGACCACGCACAATCCCATACCAGGCAATATTCTGAGTAATGACCCCAATTTCACGCCCAGCGCAGTAATGACCGAGGTATTCTCATTGCTGCCGCCGACCAGCGGTGCGTTAACTAATAACGTATTCGACCAGTCCAAATCCACTACGACGGCAAACTTGTGGGACCTGAAGATCGACCAGAACATTTCTGACAAGCAGCGGTTCTCGTTTGGATTTGACTACGATAATACAAAGACCGGCGGCAGTTCGATTTTGGCGCCTTTCCTGGGTTCACAAACCCCGCAATCCACCCGTTATGTCCGGTTCAGCCACAACTACATATTCAGTCCAACCGTGGTGAACGAGTTCCTGGTGGGCTTCAGCCGCCGTTTTCGAACGGAAGCGTCCAATGGCTTGGGTCAGAATTGGCCCCAGAAGCTGGGCCTCACGGGCGTAGCTCAAACCACGTTCCCCTGCATTAAGTTCGTTGGAACGGACTACCAGGACATTCTTAACAACTGCGGCGCCTCCCAGTTTGCCGACAACGTATACCAGGGAAACGACTCAGTGAGCCTCGTTCGGGGAAAGCACAACCTGAAATTCGGCGGCGGGTTCCGCGCCTTGCAGTTCAATACACGTCGGCTTACACAATCGTCGGGCGAGTTTCATTTCAACGCGCTGGAGACCAGCCTCAACGGTAATGGTGGCTATGCTGTCGCCAGTGCCCTGTTTGGGCTGGTCGATGAGGGGACCTTGAATTACGGGCACAGCAACGGCCCGCGTTACAAAACTTTCTCACTCTATGGCCAGGATTCCTACAAGGCAACCCCGCGTCTGACCTTGACTTATGGCCTGCGTTACGACTTGACCTTGCCCGCTCGGGAATCGCAGGATCGCTTTTCCGAGGTGGATCCAAGTCTTCCGAACCCCGGTGCGGGAGGCATTCTGGGTGCCTATACCTATTATGGAAGCGGCCCGGGCCGGAACGGCAGGCACCGACTTCAGGATACTTACACGAAAGCCTTTGGCCCGCGAGTGGGCTTTGCTTACAGCATCAATGAAAAGACAGTCCTCAGGGGCGGATACGGCATATTTTACCAACCTCTCAAAGAAGGCTCTTTCGCCGATCAGGACGGTTT
The DNA here is from genome assembly GCA_050263355.1 of Acidobacteriota bacterium. Taxonomy (GTDB): domain Bacteria; phylum Acidobacteriota; class Terriglobia; order Terriglobales; family Acidobacteriaceae; genus Gp1-AA122. The sequence goes on along the minus strand of JBLNFC010000647.1, from coordinate 923 downwards.
GGGATTTTTCAACATTGAGAACCTGAGCGTCGGTAACGGCGCACCCTTCCAGATCGATAATGGGTTCCCACATATTCAGCCTCCGTCGGGTCCACTCACCCCCGAGGGGCAAAACGGGAATGGTGGCGTAATACTGATCCCGCGTGACAGCGGGCGCCCCGCCGACATTCAATCCTGGAACCTCGATGTGCAACGGCAGATCACGAAGAACCTCCGAGCTAGCGTTGCCTATGTTGGTTCAAAGGGGACTCATCTCCCAGCGCTGAACATCATTCCCAATCAGGTAGACCCGAGGAATCTGTCGCTTGGCAGCGAGTTGACGATGGATTCAAGTTGTCTGGCGGCAGGAACCTGCCCGAATGCGATCGCCGCAGGCGTAAAGTTGCCGTACGCAACTTTCACTGGACCTCTGAATCAGGCTATCCGTCCTTTCCCCCAGTACGGGGACTTCAACCAGGAAGACAACTCGTTCACGCCGGACCGCAACGGTAACTCGACCTACCATGCCATGCAGGCGCAAGTGAACAAACGATTTGCGGAAGGATTAGATTTCCTTGTCTCATATACCGTCTCCAAGAACATTGCCGACGCCGATTCCCAGGGGCCAGGTGTCCAGGGCTTCATTGGGGCCAACGCCTGGATTGGACAGAATTCGTACAACCGGAGAGCAGAGAAGTCAGTCAGCGTGCTCGACACGCCGCAAAGGTTAGTCACAAGTTTCTTTTATGAGTTGCCAATGGGGCGCGGAAAGCCGCTGTTGAACTCGGCGGGTTGGGCAAACAGCATTGTGAGTGGTTGGTCTGTGTCCGGGGTATTAAGTTATCAGTCTGGAATACCGACCGCGGTTTACTCCTCTTGCGCCGGTACGGCGGGTGACGTCCTTTTTGCCGGATGTCACTTCACGGGCAGTGCGCGGGTGAATG
>JBLNFC010000646.1:0-4722 GCA_050263355.1 Acidobacteriota bacterium | reverse complement strand
ATGTCCTGGCTCATCCGCCATGGGAGGGAAATGCGACGGCTACTCTGCGTAACTGCACATCCTGACGATGAGGCGGCAGTTTTCGGGGGTGCACTGCTGCTTTATCAATCGCTCGGGGTGGAGACACACGTAATCTCCCTTACCGCAGGGGAAGCGGGTAGTCGGGGCACGGCCGCGTCCAGAGAAGAGCTGGCGGAGCTGCGCCGCGCTGAGTTCGCTGCCGCTTGCGAAATTCTGAAGGTCTCTTCTGGGGAAGTACTCAGTTATCCCGACGCAGACTTGTATCAGCTTCCCCCCGCCCGACCGGTTGCCGATCTTGTCTTTAGAATTCGCCGCATTCGTCCCCAGGTTCTAATCACTTTCGGCCCGGACGGTGGCACGGGCCACGCTGATCATTCAATGGCTTCCGTATTCGCCACCTTCGCCTTTCACTGGGCCGCCCGCGCTGACCGATGTGCCGAGCAGTTGAGCACAGGTGTGTCGCCATACCAGCCGCAGAAACTCTACTATGTGACATCGGAGTTTGCCTTTCCCGGACGGCGGCCACTCTGTCTGGCGCCCACCAGCGCAACCCTGGATATCCACCTCTTTGTTGACGATAAGATTCGCGCCTTCCAGGCACATACTACTCAGACGTCTACCGTGGTTGAAAACGTCATCAGACAGCAACACGGGATAGAAACCTATCACTTGGCCGCAGGCTGCACTCTGCGCACTATGGAATTGGAAAGTGATCTCTTCTCCTCCGTGCCAGACGAGTCTGTTTGACCACTGTCGGTCCAACAAGGCAGTAGGACTACGTATCAGTTCGCAAAATCAACATTTCCGGCATTTACCGTAAGCCAGGGCTGTGAACCCTATCGGCTTCGGCGGCACGGCACAAACTAATTTCATAAAATGGACTTCCGCTGTGTCCTTTCTGAGTCGTATGCCATCGAAGACGAGATAACTTGTCGCGTGAACTCTTCAGAATGTGGCAACAACTCGAGTGGGCAAAGACGCCCCAAGCTTCCGGAACCTATACTTTCGGTGTGTTCAGTCAGACGAATTCCGCAGCACGAGGAGAAACAATGCAGAAGCGCACACTAGGTAAAAGCAATTTGGAAGTCTCAGCCATCGGACTGGGCTGCATGGGACTGAGCTTCGGCTTGGGACCCGCCGTCGACAGGAAAGAAGGGATCTCGCTCATTCGAGCGGCAGTGGAACGCGGAATTACGTTTTTCGATACGGCGGAAGTGTACGGTCCATTCACGAACGAAGAACTGGTGGGCGAAGCTCTTGCTCCATTCCGTGACCACGTCGTGATTGCAACCAAGTTCGGCTGGGAAGCCAATCCACAGGACGGCGGCAAGTGGACTGCCTTAAACAGCCGGCCCGAGCACATCAAGCAGGCCGCCGAAGGTTCGCTCAAACGACTCCGGACCGATGTCATTGATCTGTACTACCAACACCGTGTTGACTCCAATGTCCCCATCGAAGAAGTCGCCGGAGCGGTGAAGGATCTCATCAAAGAAGGCAAGGTGAAGCACTTCGGGCTATCGGAAGCAGGCGTGCAAACCATCCGCCGCGCCCATGCCGTCCTGCCGGTCACTGCACTTCAGAGCGAATATTCATTGTGGTGGAGAGAGCCTGAAAACCAAATCTTGCCCGCACTCGAGGAACTCGGAATCGGATTCGTGCCCTTTAGTCCCCTTGGAAAAGGTTTCCTTACGGGCAAGATCAATGAAGAAACCAAGTTCGATAAAACCGATTTTCGGAATGTCGTCCCGCGCTTCACGCCGGAGAACCGCCGGGCGAATCAGGCCCTGGTTGATGTGCTTAGCCAAATCGCAGAGCGAAAGAAGGCGACACCCGCGCAGATGGCGCTCGCCTGGATCCTCGCCCAGAAACCATCGATGGTTCCTATCCCCGGCACAACCAAGTTGCACCGGCTGGAAGAAAACATCGGCGCTGCAGCCCTGGAACTGACGCCCGACGATCTCCGCCAGATCGAAAGCGCCACCGCGAAAATTTCTGTGCAAGGAGAGCGCTACCCCGAGAACATGCAGAAGCTGGTGAATCGGTAAGCCGGCGACGCTCGGGACAGCGGCACGCGCTCGTAGTCGAGGCAGTAATGGCTCTGGGACATCGAATCAGGCTCATGCGCAGTTAAAAATTTGTGCGAGCTTATTGGCGTGCTCGCCTTCGCGATCGACGGCGCGGCGCACGGCTGCGAAGGACTCGGAGAGAGGAAAAATGTCGCGCGTGACAAGCAGATCGGAATCCTCGGCGCCAACCGGGTGCCAGTAAACTCCCTCAGCTGTAATGGTGACTTCCGGCACCAGGTCGGCTCGAGTAACCGCGACACCTTCGCTGGCAACACCACGCAATGCGATGCGGCGTATGACTCGGTCTTCTGCCGCAATCCTCTCCTCGTCGAGAAATTGACGGAACGCCTCCGCCTCATCATCGGTCGACACCGTGGCTGCCAATCGCACTCGAAATCCCAGGCCGCGAGCGCGCTGAATACCTTCACGTGTCCGCGCCCATGTGCCGGGCCCACGATGCAGTTCGTGCAGTTCTGGCGTTGGGCTGTCCAGGCTGATTTGTAGAACAACTCGATCGCGGGGCAACGCTCCCAAGGTTTCTATGCGGCGTCCGGCAAACAGCATTCCATTGGTCAGCACCGTAGTCGGAGCGGCTCCCGCGCAAGCAACCAGAATCTCGCCGATATCTTCGAGCAGAAACGGCTCGCCTCCGGTCACAAAGATTTCTTTGACGCCGAGTTCGGCCGCCTCGCGAGCGATCCGTTGAACGCGTGCGAGCCCCAACTCCCGCCGCGGCGCCTTGGGCGACGAACGCACGCAGCAGTAGTCACAATGCAGGTTGCAGTCGAAATTCGTGTAGAGCCAAAGCCGCGACCCCACAGGCCGAGTCTCTTGAACAGCCGCAGGAACGGCGCCGCAGCGAAACACCCAACGCGCACGCCCGTCTACCACTGTTGCATCGAGCAGTGGATTCCCGGTGAAGCGGCACCAGGTTTCCAATTCTGGGCCGATACTTTGTTGATCACCAACAACCGCGACCAAATCGCCGGGGCGGCTGCGGCGCACCACAGCGATCAACTCCGGCAATAGCCCAGAGGCAAAAGTCTTTTGCCCAATGTCAAGGTTGACGTCAGCCCTCATCCGATTCCGTGCATTTTACAGTTAGAGCACGTGGAGATATTTCACCCTGCGTGCAATCTATTGCGCGGGTACCCATTTGTCTGAGCCGGTCAGCTTGACCGCCACATTCGAGATAAATATGTGCAGGGGCTTGCCGTCGGCGGTGCCGCGGTGCTCTGTCGAGATCAACAGAGGACCTGCCTTTTTGTTTCCTGTCCACGATGCGACAACCAGGCTCGGCTTGGTGGAGCCGCCGCGATGATAGACCATTGCCTGAACGCGATTATCTTTTCCGACGTAGAGATCCCACGTATCCCCCGGCGTGTAACCGCCGGCCTCCGCCGGATACTTCACCGAAACCAGCGTAGCGGAGCCAGTGCCTATCGGCAGTTTTTTCGTGCCTTCGTTAGTGATCGTGGCGCTCTTGTCCCAGTAAGCATGGAAGGGGAAGAGAAGCCAATAATTATCGTTGACGAAAGCCGGTTCAACTTCGTTTTTCACTTGGTCAGATTGGCTGCCGAGTTGAGAGCTGTCGTAGCTAACCTTGACCGGCTTGCCCGCTTTGTCTTTACCCTCGTAGGACACCTTGTTGGTCTTGGGCTCCCACGCCCACATGTGAGCAACTTTGAACAGTCCGGGGATTTCCCCGTTCCACGTATAACGGATTGCTTCGATCTGCTCATAGGAATCGATACCGTATGCTTTGGCGATCTTGTCGATGATTGGGTCGCGCTGTTGCGCCCAAGAGGTTGGAGCAAGAACCAGCGCTCCGCAAAGCAGAAGACCGAGCACGGTTAAACGGCGGGTATTTCTCATAAAATTTGCTCCTCGGTGAATTAAAGCGATGTCGTTTTGGATGAGGCCCCCGGATTTCCGGATACAGAAGTTGCTGTTGGCCGACCAGGCTCGATGATTAGTCGGTTTCACGACGAGACATCTTTGGCCGCATGAACCTGCGCGAAGCGATAGTTGCAGCAGCCATCGCGACGCATCCGTATTCCAGCAGCATCACCCAGACAGGCAGCGCACCCCACGGACGCCCAAGCGTGCGCAGGTGCCACATGACATAAGTGGGGATGATGCTCACGGTCCAAACGGTAATTAGCAGCGTTGAGGCCGACGACAGAAATGGCAGCAGCCAGAGAAGATACCACGGGAATACGACAGGTGCGCACAAAAGAGATGCTGCCATCGGCCAGGCAAATTCATCCGGAGACCACTCGGGTGCTGCTCTTCTTAGCAATATTGCAGTCGCTAATCCTACGAGCACCGCCAAAAGGGCCAGCAACTTCGGAGACAAGATTTGATCGAGTGTGGCAAACACTGGCCCGTTAAAACGAAAACTCTGCACATAAGTGCCGAGTGAGCCGAACGGAACGCGACCGTGATTAAGAAATGGCACGTAGAGAAGCGCGAACACACCTGCGGCCAGAGCAGCATCGCGAATGCGGATCCGTTTCCAGTAGAGGGGCAACAGCACGATGGGCAGGAATTTCACCGCCACGGCCAGCCCAAGTGCAACGGCTGCAGATGTGCGCCATCGCCGCGCTAATGCTGCAGCGGACACAGCCAGGAA
>JBLNFC010000645.1:0-3511 GCA_050263355.1 Acidobacteriota bacterium | reverse complement strand
CTCGCCACGCAGTACTACGCCAACCGCCATAGTTCGTTGCCTGCGCTCATGTGGCTGGTTGCCGGTCAGGATGTCACTACCAACAACAACACTACTTTTTGCCACAATGCGGACAATGTTGTCCGCCACCTGCTATTTCATGGAATGACGTGGAAGACTTATCAGGAGGATATGCCCCACTCCGGTTTCACTGGACTGAGTTGGGCTAACTACGTCCGCCGGCATAACCCGCTGATTGACTTTACAGATGTATGTGCTCCAGGCCAGAAGTTCAACAGCGTACCGTTCACTCATATGGCAAACGATATTGCCAATCACTCCACTGCAAACTACGTTTACATCACACCTAATTTGCAGCATGACGCCCACGATGGAAGCCGAGGTCAGGCCGATGCCTGGCTCTCGCAACAAGTCCCGAAGATTCTCTCCATGCCGGAGTTTCAATCCGGCGGAGATGGCCTCTTGTTCATCGCGTGGGATGAGGGCAACCTCAACACAGACAATCGCTGCAATGGGTGGACTTCTCACGGTTGTGGTGGCCGTGTCGCCACTCTCGTGATTGGACCCAAGGTGAAGCGTGGCTTCAAATCACAGGTGGTGTATCACCATGAAAACCTGCTCCGCACCGTTTGTGATGCCCTGGGATTTGCAGCGTGTCCGGGTGCGGCCGCGAATGCCAAGCCCATGTCGGACTTCTTCTAAAACACTCAGCAGAAGCTACCGAACCGATGCTGCTCGGTAATGAATCTGTGGGGACAGGTCCCAGACCCGTCCCCACACGATCTAGTCACCTCCTTCTCCCTTAATCGCTGGACAGTAGCAAAAAAGAAGCCGACTCTTCTTTTCGTCAGCTGCTGACGCTTGAGTGTCAGTAGCGCGTCAGCCTTAATCGTCCGATTTTCTGGCTGCTTATTGCCAACCTTGTAGGTGCGCCAGAAGACAGGCACAGAGTAAGATAGCCGCGTGAATATGAAAGCCGTTGCTTCTCCTCAAGCACAGAAAACACCAGCAACTGCGAACTTTCCAGTTCCCGGCGCAAGGACAGGTATTTTCGCCGCCTATGCGGCGGCAGGATGCTGGATTGCGCTCGGGCTTGAATCAATTATCCGGCCTGAACAGGAGAACTATCGCGACTGGCTTTGGTTGGTTCCGTTCCTCTTGACTATGCTGACTTTTTATTTCGTTCATATGGTCCAGAGGGGAGTGGGTCAGAACATGGAGCGGGCCGGGTTCTATTTCGTGATGGTCGCCTCAGTACTCGCGTTGCTAGGGAATCTGGGCGTATCGCTAGAGCAGCGAACCTTGGCCACTTTGGGCTTCCCCTGGGGCGCGGTGCTGTGGACAGTGGGTCTGATCGGATTTGGGCTGGGAACATGGCAAGCGAAAGTGCTGCCGCGTTACGTGGCTTTGACATTGATATTGCTGGAGCCGTTGTCGATCCTTACTGGAGTGCTGCTCGCGCCGGTTTCTCCGCTGCACCCACGCGGCGGGTATAGCGCGGGAGTCGAGAAGGGGCTCTGTCTGGCGCTCATTGGGATGGGATTGCGAGCCGTCACGACGCGTGACAAAGACCATGCTTGATTAACATCCTGGCCCAGGCAATGCAGCGTGTAGCCGATGACGGATGCTCAGCAGTAGTAAGCCAGCTCGATGAAGCACGCAAGGTGGATGGCTGAAAGACCCGCGACCACCCACGACTGAGCCCGATGTGGAACCCGACGACCGCCGACTCAGGCCTGATGACCCACCACCGAAGCCTGGTGACGAACGACTGATGCCAGAAAACCGACGGCTGAAGCCTGATGACCACGCCTGACGACCGAAGACAGCGCATGACGCCTATCTCCCAGCCTATTTAGGCGACTCGCTCTGCGGGGGATTCTCTTTGCTCGGATCCTTATTCTCGGCTGGTTTATCGCTGTCGGCCGGCTTGTCGCGGTAGATCGAAAATTGCTCTTGCGGCCGCTTGAGCTTGATGGTGATTTCGGTGCTCGGCTGGTTGATTTCGTAATCCTGCCCAAAGGTCTGGAACCCTTGCGCGAGTACCTGTATCCGCAGCTTTCCGTAGGGCACCCCTTCAAAACCCGTGCGACCATCCGGCCCCGTCTTCAGTTGCAGCCCGCCCCTCTGCTTGCCTTCCTTGTCGATCGGATGCAGCACCACACTCGCGTTCCGCACAGGCTTCCCGCTGTAATCCTTGATAACCAGGAACTTTAAATCAGAAGTCGAGTCCTCCCCGGCAGCCATAGCCGCCACCAGGAGCATGAGCAGCGCAGTAACGACCACCCCAAAGCGTTTCGTCATGACTTCATTTTAAGCAGAGGAAGTCGCCCTGTCACTCTTCCCCGGTCCGGCATCGTCGGCTTCGATCAGTTGCCCGTGCGGGGCGTTACGAACGGCGCACGCTTCCGCAGGACATGTGTGCCCGTCAATGCCGCGCCACCGGCGCAATCACATTTGCTCGCGTCAAGATCTCCGACACCAGTTGGTTCCGGCACTCTCGGTCGACCAAATGTTCCAGCGCCAGCCGCATCACCGAAATGGCGAACTTCTTTTCGTCCCATGTCTTCAGATAGATCGCATCTACCTTATTGTCTTCGTCCTCGACATAGCGCTCCTCATCGGAGCCAAGAGTCAATGTGACCGGGTAAAGTTCCGAGATCTCTTCAACATCGAAATTTTCCGATAGCACTCGAAGCGTCGTTCGGTAGATGACGTTCACCTTCGCCTGCGGCACATCGAGATTTTGCGGATTCCTGATCACCACCTGTGCCTGTGCCACCACGCTCCAGCACGCGAGCCCAACTAGCAGCGAAACCGTGTTGCTCATAACTGCTCCCGTCCGTAACTTTGCTCCTGTCATGAGCAAGTAGACTGCAGGAGTGCTCGCGCAGTTAGCACCGAAACTGAGTTGTCCGAGCAAGAGCGTGCAATGGTCGCGTCCACATCTTGATAGGCAGTGTTTTGCGCGCTGTCTAGCGCCTGTCCAGTGCTGCGGAGCGGCAGTCCGGGTCTCGGACATGTTGAGGGCTATGCCGCAAAACCGCCAACGGGAGCCGCAGTTCGGCATCGCAGAAGAACGGTGCCGCCGAGGGCCACTGAACACCATTTAGTAAGTGTAAGATGTCCGCGTTGACTCCTCGACTTTATGCCAGCATTGCTGCTCGCGATCGCCTTTGTCACCAGCGTGAATTCGCTTAAGCTTCTGCTCATCATTCTTTTTGCAGCGGGACTGCTCGCGTTAGGCCGATGGAGTTCTAAAATAGCTGCGGCCTCGCAAGATTTTCCTGCCCATACGCCAACCCCGGACGCGAGCCTCACGGTTCCTCAACATGGGCCTACCGTGCCGCAAAGATGGGCTTGGCAACCACAAGATGCATCCGGCTTCTTTCCTTACGATCCCTCGTTGGGCAAACTTCGCATTACAAAGTTTTACTTCGAGAAGAGCGATGCCGTCATGTTTCCGCAGAATCGCAGCGTTTTTGCTGACGAATTGCATCTGGAGCTATAC
>JBLNFC010000644.1:0-6146 GCA_050263355.1 Acidobacteriota bacterium | reverse complement strand
ATGTACCGGCGGCGAATTGCTTCGTGCTCCGGCCCATGCACCCAGGGCTCCTGATCGGCTGTGCCCTTGGTGGTGTGATCGCGATAGATAGGAGTGAAGACACCCAATTCAATCCAGCGCGTGAGCAAGTCAGGCGGCGGGCTTCCCGCAAATCCGCCGATATCAGCCCCGACCAGCGGATAGCCTGACAGTCCGAGGTTGAGCAGGTTAGGTGTCATCATCCGAAGATGATTCCAACTACTCGTATTGTCGCCCGTCCACGAAGCTGCATAGCGCTGGGCTCCCGCATAGGCCGCACGGGTCAAGACAAAGGGCCGTTCATTCGGATGCAAACGTAGCAGGCCTTCGTAGGTCGCTCGGGCATTCTCCATGCCGAAAACATTGTGCACGGCCGTGTGCGGCAGGGTGGCGCCCCAATCTGTGCGGTGCCGATTGTCGAGCGGCATGGTCTTGTCCGCGCGCTCGAAAACCGCAGGTTCGTTCATGTCATTCCAGAATCCCCCCACGCCCATATCGAGGAAGTCCCTGTACAGAGTTCCCCACCAGCGACGCACGCGCTCCAGCGTGAAATCCGGAAAGACGCTATCACCCGGCCAAACCTTTCCCACGAAAACGGAACCGTCGGCCGCTTTGACGAAATTGTCTTGCGCCAGCCCTTCGTCGTAAGGCTTGTACCCGGTCTGCTTCTTGATATGGAGATCCGTAATCAGAATGACTTTAAATCCCTGCTGGCCGAGATCGCGAATCATGCCCTGAAATTTTGGGAATTTTCCCGTGTCGATGGTGAAGGGCGCATAATCCTTCTGATAGTCGATGTCGAGGTAAATCACGTCTGCTGGAATGTTGCGCTCACGAAACGTGTTGGCGATTTCGCGCACACGCGATTCTGGAAAATAGGAATAGCGCGACTGCTGAAAGCCGAGCGTCCACAGCGGCGGGAGAGGAACATGGCCCACCAGGGCGGCATAGGACTGCAAAACCTTCTTCGGTTCGGGACCAAAGAAAAAGTAGTAATTTAGCTCGCCGCCCTCGGCGCCAAATGAATAGATATCACGCTCGCCGCGGCCGAAGTCAAAACTGCTACGATAAGCGTTATCGAGAAACACGCCGTACGAAATTCCTTTCCTCATAGTTAAGAAGAAGGGAATGTCCTTATATAAGGGATCCGTCGACTCTTGCCAGCCGTACATATCGGTATTCCACATCGTGAACGCTTCATTACGGCGATCGATGGGACCCGCTTTATCGCCCAAGCCGTAGAAGTGCTCGTCGGTGGGCAACTGCTTCCATATACGAAACGCGGCGCCACTAAAGGCGATTGGGCGGGCATCCGATTCCAGCAGGTTACCCGCGACATCCAGGAACTGTACGTGGAGCGGCGATTTTTGCACTCTCACAGCGCCGCTCGCAATCGAGAACTCCACTGCCCGGGGCGAATCGACGACGTTCATACGTGGGGCTTCCGGCAAAGCTTCGGGCAGGATCGCCCAAGAACGATCCGCGCGGAAAACTCCGCCGGGGGCCACGCGAACACGAATTATGGAGTCGCTGGTCGCGGTTATTCGAATGGCAGCCTTTCCAGCCTGCAGTTCCACGCCGTTTGATAGCTTCTTAACCTGTGTGACTGGTCCGACGGATTGCCATGGCTGATCGGAGCCGAACACAGTAGAGAATGAGAAGAGGAGAAAAAGCAACGGGGAGAATCGCTGGTTTGAAATCATCATGGGTGGCCGCGAACACGAAAACGCTAGGGCACCGACTAACAAATGTCAACTGAGTGCCGCCCAACGCCGACGATTGTGATACAAACTCGCCAGTGACCTCCAGCAACGGCAAAGGCCTGGTGCGGGTAATTGGACGTTGGAGTCTCACCGCCCTGGTCATCAATTCAATTATCGGCAGCGGCATCTTCGGTCTACCCGCTCCCGCCGCCCGCCTCTTAGGCATCCGCAGCCCATTAGCCGTCTTGCTGGCCGGTTTCGCAGTAGCTCCAATCATCGCCTGTTATGCTGAGGTTTCTTCCTACTTCACTCAGGCTGGCGGACCTTATCTGTGGACGCGAACCGCCTTCGGTCCGCTCATCGGACTCCAAACAGGCTGGCTGCTCTGGCTGGTCAGACTCACGGCTCCTGCCGCAAATGCAAACCTATTTGTAAGCTATTTGGCAGAGTTCTGGCCGTCCGCCAAAGACCCTCTGCCCCGGGCGGCAGTCCTGACTCTGCTCCTTGGGGTACTGGCCGTAATTAACTACCGTGGCGTCAAGGCCGGCACGCAGGTTAGCAACGCGTTCACAGTTGCCAAGTTGCTCCCGCTGCTGATTGTCATTGCGGCGGGACTGCTATACGCTCTCGCCGGCCATCACCCAACCTTCACCTCCAAAGCACCCTCTGAAACCAAGGCTTGGCTGCAAGCCATTCTGCTATTTGTCTTCGCTTATGGGGGATTCGAGGGCGCATTAATCGTGATGGCTGAAGCTCGAAATCCGCGGCGAGATGCGCCCAGAGCCCTGTTCACAGCACTCATAACCTGCATCGTTGTCTACACGCTCACTCAGTGGGTTGTAGTGCGCGTGCTGGCCGATCCCTCCCATAGCGACCGGCCCCTAGCCGACGTAGCGCAACTGACCATGGGTAGAGGTGGTGCAGCTCTCGTTGCTGTCGGAGCACTGGTTTCAATGTACGGATATCTAAGCGCCAACATGCTCTCGGTCCCTCGCATCACATTTGCATTTGCCGAAAAAGGAGATTTCCCTGGCATCTTCGGCGCGGTCCATCCGCGTTTTCACACGCCTTATTTTTCTATTATTGTTTTTGCGGTTCTGACGTGGGTGTTCGCCCTGGTCGGCAGCTTTTCATGGAATGTCACTCTCTCGGCTGTCGCGCGCCTTTTCTTATACGCGTTCGGTTGTGCCGCTCTGCCCGTCTTGCGCAGGAAAAGGCCCGATGGCGCATGGTTTCGAGTTCCAGGCGCCATGGCATTGGTTGCGATAGCGATTTTCATTTGCGTAATCCTGGCCACGCGTATCGACCTAAGCGGCGTGCTTATCGTGGCCGCAACCATGCTGGTGGCCATGCTCAATTGGCTGGTCGTACGAAAGAGGCAAAAGACTGCTGCTGTAGCCTCGTGATTTTCGTGGCGGCCTACACCTGCCGGATGCTAGCCTCGCGCACATGGGTCCACTCAGATGTTTGACACTGCTGGCTATCCTCAATGCTTCGATCTTTTCTGTCGCGCAGAAAGCCTCTGGCTCAACAGCTGACTTTCTCGCCGAGAAGAATGTTGCCGTTGCCATGAGAGACGGCGTTATCTTGCGAGCCGACGTGATGCGTCCCAAGAGCGCAGGACCATTCCCGGTTCTTGTCTATCGCACGCCTTACGGCAAAGAAAATGCCCTGAAGGATTACACAACGTTCACTCACGCCGTGGAACATGGGTACGCCGTGGTAATCCAGGATGTTCGTGGCCGTTATGATTCGGCTGGTGAATTCATTCCTTATCAGCAGGAGGGGAAGGACGGTTACGACACCATCGAGTGGGCCGCTAAGCAGCCGTGGTCCAATGGTTCAATTGGTACCTTCGGGCTGTCTTATCCGGGGGCGGTCCAGTGGCTGGCCGCAGTGGAGAATCCACCCCACCTAAAGGCCATGGTTCCTGCAATGACCTTTTCCAGCGCGCAAAACTTCTTTTACGCCGGAGGCACCTGGGACATGTCGTGGATCGAGTGGATCTGGGACAACATCGCTCCTGACGCACGGGTAAAACGGAATGTGCCGGGGCCGAAAACGGAAAAAGAGGCCGAGGCAGCATGGAGGCAAGATGGTCCCAAGATGCTGCGCGAGCTGCCACTCTCAGCCTTGGCCGAACTCAAGGGGCTTGCCCCTTACTACTACGAGTGGCTGAAACATCCTTATGATGATGCCTGGTGGGACTGGTGTGATCTACGCAACAAGTACGATCGAGTTCACGCGGCGGTCCTGAATTTTTCCGGCTGGTATGACGACAATTACGGGCCAGAAGGGGCGACTACCAATTTTACGGGCTTGCTTAAGAGCCGTACGGGGCAACCCGATCCACAAACGCACCTCCTTATAGGGCCATGGGTGCATGGGGTCGATTCCACCGCGAAGACTAAGTCTGGGGAGCGCAGGTTCGCACCGTCAGCGGCAATCAATTACGACGAGGTTGTACTGCACTGGCTCGATCACTACGTTCGAGGCGTGAGTAACGGGGTAGAGAAAGAAAAGCCGGTACGCTACTACGTTATGGGTGCTAATCAGTGGCGCGCAGCCTCATCCTGGCCACCTCCAGCCAAGGCGACTTCCTACTACCTGGATGTGCCTGCGTCGCCGGCACGTAGAAGCACCGGCCTTAACGAGTTAACGACACAAGCGCCAAAGAGTGGGCGCGCATTCGGCGTCTTCATTTCTAAAACTGAAGATCCGGTGCTAAACCGTTACAACTCCTCGGGCGCACACGATTACCGCGATCTATCCAAACGCCAAGATGTTATGACCTTTGATTCGGCGCCCCTCGCACGGGACTTAGAAGTCACGGGACCGATCGAAGCCGACATGTTCATCGCGTGTGATTGCCGTGATATGGACTTATGGGTGCGTCTGTTGGACGTTGCTCCTGATGGCACATCGTTCAACCTCATGAATCCCGGTCTGGACGTGCTCCGTGCCAGTTATCGAGACGTCAAGAAGGGTCGTCAACTGCTGAACCCTGGACAGATTTATGAACTGAATCTCACCAACCTGATCACCAGCAACGTGTTTCGGAAGGGTCACCGGTTGCGGGTGCAGGTGTCGGCGAGCTTTTTCCCGAATTTCTCCCGGAACCTGCAAACCGGCGAGCTAGAACAAGTCTCTGCAAAAACGCGGAAAGCGAATATCCGGATTTATCACGACAAGGCCCACTCCTCGCGTTTGATTCTGCCGATTGTGCAAGAACAAGCCAGTACAGGAACGAAGGGCCACTGAGGAAGCTTCGTAGATCCGAATCTCCTTTGCTCATTCGAGTTTCGCCTGAGTTTGAAGTTCCCCAGGGACTGAAGGTGGGTCCCGTATAATTCCCCGCGCCCCTATGGAGGTCGATTTGCAAGCTAGAACGTTGACGTGCCTGCTCGTCACAGTTGGTTTTATCGCAGCAGCGACCGCGCAGCGCCAACCAGTTTTGAAGCAAATCAACGAGCCCCATCCGTATTACTTCCGGGAGATGTATCTGCCTCAACTGACCACAGGTCCGAGTGCAGTCACGTGGGCAGGGGATTCTCAGGCACTGATTTACTCCATGGCAGGCTCGCTCTGGCTGCAAAAGCTGGGATCAACTGCTGCTGAACAGTTAACCTCGAGTGCCGGCTATGACTATCAACCTGACTGTTCATCCGACGGGCGATGGGTGGTGTATTCCTCTTATCAGAAGGATGCGGTAGAGCTCTGGGCCCTCGATCTTCGCAGCAAAAAAGCGACTCAGCTAACAAACAATCGCGCCGTCAACGTGGAACCGCGATTCTCTCCCGACGGCAAACGCGTCGCATTCGTCTCCACATTGTTCAACGGCCGCTTCCATATCTTTGTCGCTCAGTTTGCAGACGGAGCGCTCACCAATATTCAGCAGCTTACGGCTGAGAACAAGAGCACTCTTCGCCGCTACTACTACAGCGCATACGATCACGAGATCAGTCCTGCGTGGTCGCCCGACGGATCAGAGATTGTATTCGTCTCTAATCGCGGACACATCTATGGCAGCGGTGGCTTTTGGCGGATGAAGCCAGAACCGGGAGCCGAAGCGCATGAGATTCATTATGAGGAGACGACGTGGAAAGCTCGTCCCGACTTCTCGCCCGACGGCACGCGTCTGGTTTACAGCTCTTACATGGGACAGGCCTGGAACCAGCTATGGCTTATGCCTTCACAAGGTGGAGATCCTTTTCCGATCTCCTACGGAGACTTCGACAACATCAATCCGCGTTGGTCATCTGATGGCAAAAATATTGCATTTATCTCAAATCGGAATGGAAATACTTCGTTGTGGGTGGAGCGAATACCAGGTGGCGCGCAGACGGCGGTCGTCTCAAAGCAGAAGACATACCTGAAACCCATGGGTCGCATCGCTATCAATGTCATCGATCCCGCGGGCCATCC
>JBLNFC010000643.1:0-15340 GCA_050263355.1 Acidobacteriota bacterium | reverse complement strand
CACTACTGAACTATTTCGAGACCTTCTTGCGGCAAGAAGGATATGCGGTGCGTACCGCATTTGACGGTGAGGAAGGACTCCGTTTGTATTCACATTGCGCACCATTCAATATCGTCTTGATTGACTACTACATTCCTAAGAAGAGCGCGACCGAGCTGGCGGCCGCAATCCGGCAGATTAATCCCTTACAAGGCATGATCATCGCGGCATTCGATTATCGGAATGATGAAGACGTCCCTCGCCCGAAAGATCTAATGCAGGTGCCGCTACTGATGGATTTGAGTAACTTCCAGCTGCGCAAATTATTAGACAAACTCGCGGTCTCTCAAGCGATTGAAAACTTAACCGCGGCAGAGCTGCTCCGTCTGCAAAAGTTCGCCGATTGGCGGATACGGGGAGTCGGCCGGGCAGCACTTGGCCGGACGGGCGAAGATCTGCTCGGAGAAGCACTTCTTTCCACCTTGATAGGCGCGGAGCGTGCAAACGAGGGCCGACACTGGAACCAGCAGATCGATTTCGTCACGTATCTCGCGGGAGCGATGCGGAGCATTTCGACCGGCTGGGCTCGCAAGTTTGATGAGAGCGAGGCTTACCTCGCATCCGAAGTTATTGCTTACGATGCGCAGGAACGAGAGAGATCTCCACTAGACACTGTCGCTTCATCGGAACCAACAGCAGATCAATATCTCCTTGCGAGAGAGGAATCAGACCGGATTCTAAGCCGTTTCGAGGAGTGTCCCGCGGCCACACAAGTGGTTCGAAGCATGCTTCAAGGCAAAAGAAAAAATCACATCATGCAAGAGTGTGGGCTGACCGAGAACCAATATAAGGCCATATTGAGGCGAATTCGGATGAAACTGTCCAGTCGCGAAAATAATGGCAGCAGCACAGGAGAGGGCCATGGCAGATAACACGAGCTACGATCAGCAGCTTCAGAGAGTAATGAACCAGCTGGCCGAGTCCGTTCTAGAATGTTCGGACGAGGAGATCCTTTCGGAATCCGAAGGAACCGCAATAAAGGAGGTCGAACATACTCGTGGCGTGCTGCATGATGTGACAAAGCTCTTGGACGCAGTGAACCGACGTTTGCTGGGGTTGGGCCACACCATCAGCCCGCAGCGCTGGCAAGACCACGGCGAGCGCGGCTATAGAAATCATTGCTTGACCTGCGGTTTGCCCGTAAGGCTCATGTCATTAAGCGGCGATATTGCGGGTCAGGCTATGGACGGTCCATGCCAGCAGACGGAGCACCACCCAGCACGGAGACGAATGGTGTCCGGTCGACAATCCAGCTGGCCGAGAGGCTAAGTGCAATCGGAAAGCGAAACCGGCTTCTACTACTTCGGCAAGACCTTCTCGTGTAAGATCCCTCAATTCTCTCATTCTAGACATGCTCGGATTACGGTGGCTCAGCGGGCGAGCTGGGCGCAGTGGAAGAGGCAGCGCAAGGCAGCCTGACCTACACACCGCTTGAACTAGCCCCATACTGGAAGTGTTTTCACCCCCATATTGGGAAGCTTGTTCCGAATTCAGAACAAACCTAACTTCCTGCATCGGAAACTCTGGGGTGTGGTATACAGAAAAACTCATCTCCTCTCATCTCGTCTCACGACAGATACTCTTGATGCAGAGGCGTATTTCCTACGGTTGGATGAAGGCACATGAAACTTTGCTACGTAGACGAGAGCGGCAATCAGCCATCAGACCCCTGTCTAGTAATGGTTGGAATTCTCGCTGATTCTTTGCGCCTTCACCGCACTCACGATGAATTCGGTGACATCTTCGATGAGGTCCAAGGTTGGTTTGTGGAGAGTCTGAGGGAAATCAAGGGTTCTAAAATGCTCTGCGGCCGAGATCGTTGGAGAAAAATTGATCCAGCTGATAGAAAAGACATCGCAGAGAAGTTCTGCGCCTGGGTTAAGGAACGCATACCTGCCCACTGGTCTCTTGCGGATGTGAACGGAGATGGCTTGATTGTTCAGGGTCTTGGCAGATTCCAGGTCGTGTCCAGAACGGTTTCTCTATGACCACGCGGCGCCATTGTCCATTTTCTTCCCTCGACAAGGCGGCGGTGCCCAGGTGCTGGACCACAGGCGCAAAGAACTTGGGGGCTGTCGCCAAATAGAATAGGTAGTTGCCTCCTGTATGGCGCTCGCTATCCAGATTCGCGAGCCGAGCCATGAGGGTCGAATAGGTGGCGGGATCGGCAAAGTCTCCGCGTTCGTAGTGAAGCCGCTCGGTGAACCAGCGCAGGGTTTCCGAGTTGCGATCCTGTCCCGGGAGAAATCCTGTTACTTGGTCTCGAAATTGCTCAAGGCTGAGGTCGTCGACGGAAACGCCGATCAGGGCGAAGCCCTGAGGAAGGAGCTTGGCCTTCGCCAGGTTGAACAGTGCCGGCACCAGCTTGCGCTTGGTGAGGTCACCGGCTGCACCGAAAAGCACCATTGCGCAAGGACCGGCAGCTCTACTTACTTCATGCTCGCTTTCTGGACTCGCTATGGCCACATCCGCCATGGAATGCTCGCAATTCGTTGTTACCCCGAGAACTGTATGGCGAGCATTGTAGGCTAGCAGACTGGGGTTTCAAAGAGGATGGCCTGTCCCCAGCTTGGATCCGATGTACCCGAACGCGATAGATGATTTCTTCAAGCATCGGGCACCGCCGCCTGATTACCTTTCATTTGGACGAGTTGTTACAAACCCCCGATTTTCGTAGAGCACGAAGGCTACGGCTTTCCAGTGTCCATCTTACTTTGCCCATGTGCGAACTCCGCGGTATTGGTCATCGATCGGTTTTCGGTTTCTTGTTCCCTTCACATTGGCTTGAAAACCGGATTGCCGTATCCCAGTGACCTGCACCTGCTGCTCGGAGACGTCGATGGCGGATACCTCAGCGACGTCTTACCGTCATTGATCGCCTTCTGTCGTAGCCACTGTTCCTCGGGATAAACTCGTCCTGTTTCGTGGGGGTATTGCCTGCGATGAACCTGAACGTTTCACATGGCCACTTCGGGCCACCATTTGGATTCCACGGCTCGTTCCTTCTCCAACTCTCTGAAATCAAAACTGATAAAAACTCGCGTTCCCTCCGTTCGCCCGTGTCATAATCAGTGACATCTCTCCCCTACGTTGGGCTTCATTCTTCACGAGCCTGTGCTCGCAGCGACTTTTTCTTACTTGAGGCAGCCATCGGCATTAAGAAGAAAAGCGACTTTGACCCCAATGCATTTCTCGCCACCATCGGTGAGGGCAGGAAATTTGTGTTTTTCCCAAAGAAACAAACAATCTTCGCGCAAGGGGACGCATCAGACGCAGTATTTCATATACAAAAAGGCAAGGTGAAATTGGCCGTGGTGTCCAACGCCGGCAAGGAAGCAACCATCGGCATATTGAGCGAGGGCGACTTTTTCGGGGAAGGCTGCCTCACAGGTCAGTCACAACGAATGGCTTCTGCAACGGCACTGACAGACGCTGCTGTTCTACGAATCGAAAAGAGTGCGATGATGCAGGTGCTTCATCGCGAACACGCGCTTTCAGATATGTTCGTGGCCTATCTATTGGCCCGAAACATCCGATACGAAGAGGATCTGGTTGACCAGCTTTTCAATTCCAGTGAGAAAAGACTTGCGCGCATTCTTCTGCTGCTTGCTCACTTCGGCAAGGACGGAAAGCCCGAAGTTGCAATTCCCAAAATCAGTCAAGAAACCCTGGCAGAAATGGTGGGAACAACTCGCTCGCGGGTTAGCTTCTTCATGAACAGGTTTAGGAAGTTGGGCTTGATTCGCTACAACGGCGAGCTTGAAGTCCACAGTTCGCTTCTCAACGTCGTTCTGCACGATTGAGCCTTCCTGAGCAATATTGAACAGACGTACTCTGCTCGATCCGACTCCGATTTCCTTTACCCCTATCGGTAGTGCTGCTTCGACGAAATCAGGTACTCCATGAATGAAGCAAATCTCAACCTTGGTATCAGCTGTATGCCTCTGCCGTCGTTGAGGTAGATCCCAAGCAGCTGATTGAGCGAGTGGATGCGACTGAAGCCGCAATCCGTGGTCGTCTGCAGGATTTGCAGTACGACAGGGACCACCATGAAGAGCGGCAACTCATGGCGGACGCGCAACACACCCTAGCGTTTTTGCGTCGATGTCCTTAGACGAAGCGACGCTCCGCCGCGGGCTGTCCCCGTTGGAGACGCGAGTATGGGCTGTTTCCCTACGCCGATATAAATGGTGGGAGCACTAAAGAGTAATCCTTTGAGCCGCGTACCGTCGACGGGATTCAGAGCATCTCAATGGTCGGACAGGCGCTCAGTCAAGCCTTGACTCACGCATCGGAAATTAGCAACACAAATACGCCAAGACTCTGGTTGCCAGTTCTCGTTTTCTTGGCGACCCTCGCCTCATCCCAGGTGCCTTCGCCCACCCCTGCAATCAATTCTCCCGATCCGAACCTGATACTGCAACGCCTCGAGGACGCCCAACACCAGGACCCGGCTGAATCTCGACCATATGAGGTGACGCGAGAATACAAAGTTTTCCGAGGCTCCGAAAAGCAGCCAACATCTGAGGTCAGGGCGCAGATCAATTTCATTCCTCCCGACATGAAGACATACAAGATTACGCAGGCGAGGAAACTCAAGGGGAGAAAAAATGGTTCGCGAGCTTTTAGACAGGGAAACCGAATCGGCGAAGAAAGGCCACGGAAGCGAGATCAATCGGTCGAACTATGACTTCGTTTTTCTGAGGCAAGAGACCTTCGGCGTTGTTCCTGAGTACGTGTTGGGGATCGTCCCGAAGAACAAGGATAAATTTCTTTTGCGAGGGCAGATCTGGGTAGATGCGAAGACTTTTCATATCCGTCGCATTGAGCCGTGAAAGCCTGATTAGAGAGCTACTCTTAGAGGGACGAGCGGCCTCACGAAGTTGTAATGAAGGCAAGCTGGCGTACTCATAGAAGGCAACAATTTGCCTGGACGGAACTTATCGTTACGGTTTCGGCCAACTCCGAGTCTGCGACCGTTCATCCAGAGTCCTGCGATCGGTTGCGCACACAAATGGCGAAATCCGGTTCAGCCCAATTTATGTGAGAACTGTGCAGTTTGGACCAGCCGAACCGTTCTTTCCAAGCCTATGCTTCTATTTGTTGAACAGACGAACAATTGCAGCAAGGGCGCTGCTCTGGTGTTCTGCAAGGAAGCGATGAAATATGACGCGTAGGACCAAGAATCCTCTACTTAAATTGCATAAAGCTCCCCAGCCACCCCTGGCATATCGCGGGGCGACGCCCGACTCAGAACGTGCCAAGAAGCCATCGCTCGCCGAGCCCTGTGCCACCGACGAGGAATTGAATCCCGGAGATCGCGTCGAGCGTTTGGGCAACTTCGGAACGCCGACCGGCAAATTCGGCACCGTTGACCAAGCCAACGAAGATGACGCGGTCGTCAAGTGGGATGACGACGGTCGTATGAGGCTCCACCAACCGTGGCTCAAGAAGATTTAGTCAGCAACAAGGGTGGGTGATCTGCAACGTCTTTTGTCACTCCTCCGAGTCACGGCGCCTAAAAGAAAAGGCTTCGCTTTGTCCACGTAAGTAGAAAAGCGCGAGGATTAGGGGTGACAATGATAATAGGTGAACGGGTTAATCCATGGTTGCTGTGGGTCGTACTCACTACGCTCCTGCTTGCGTTAAGTTATTGCTTCTTTGAGGCGAGACGCGCTCCGAACCATATGGTCGCCCCTAGGGAGAACGCTCCTCTCGATGAGCAAAAATGATCCCGGGCTATGTAGTCGCACAGATCTGCATCAAAAGCGAATGTCTCCCGCGCTGAAACGGGAAACTTTGAGGTCTAGACCGCGCAGGCGCGGATGATGTCAGGGAGGGATTGCTTCAGTGCGGCCAATCCTTCGAATCCGTCTTCAGCACAGAGCACTTCGTAACCTTGGGCCGGAAACCCACTCCGATACAACGCCAAGATATGAACAGAAAACCGAGGTACGATCTCCTAGAATTTGTACTTCAAAGCGAACTGCAGCTCGCGATTGGGCAAGTTGGTGCTGGTGATCTTTCCAAAGTCACCATCTCCAAGGAATCTGTCCGGATTCGCGAACTGTGGCGTGTTAAACGCATTGAAAAACTCCGCCCGAAACTGTAGCGAATGACTTTCGCGGTAGGGCATCTTGAAGATCTTGCCTAGTGAGAGGTCGAATACGTGCTTTCCAGGACCCACAACCGGATTGCGCGGTGAATTGCCGTACGCAAGTATGCTGGGTGCGAAGGCGTTGGTGTTAAACCAATTGATGGGACTGCGATTGGGAACGCTGATCCTCTGCCCGGTCAGATTTGGCCGTTCATAGATGCCGTCGTTGTTCTGGGTGTCTGAGCTTTGCTGGATATCGAAGGGGTTTCCACTGGCTAATGAAACCATGCCCTGGAACGACCACCCGGACAAGAGTGCACCCGCAGGCCCCTGCCACCTCTTAGCGAAAGGAATATCCCAGACGTAACCAACCGTTAAGACGTGACGTTGGTCGAACAGGCTGCTGGCGCGTTCGGCCTTGATATCTCGGGGGTTTTGGCACTGGCAACCGCCGTCGTTCGTAGTGTTGGCGGAGTCATCGATGAGGTGAGAATACGTGTACGCGGCAGTCAGGTTGAGCTGCGTCGACAGGCGATGTTCAAACCGCGTCTGCAACGAGTGGTAGTTGGTGTTCGATCCATAACTCTGCATCCGTATGCGAGACAGCGTGGGATACGGACGCCGCGACTGAATATCGCCAGGACCAGGATCGGGCTGATTCCAGTTGTACCTGAAGCTGGTATCTACGTGAGTTCCCTTGCTACCGACGTAGCCCACTTCCAGTACATCGTTCTTCCCAAACTGCCGCGAGGCCTGAAGATTCCAGTTTTGCACGTAGGTATCGGGATGCTTGCCGTCGGATGGTAGCGTCACAGCATTGGGAGGACTTGGCACATTGGCTGACGGTGGCATTGGGTTCTGGATCGTCGTGAGAGTTCCCACGCCTAACTGGTTCGTTATAGTTACACTTCCTGCCGTCGGAGGATTGAGCTGCAGGATGTTGATGTGGTCGAATTGTCCGCCGAAGTAGAAGATGCCGTAACCGCCGCGGACGACCGTATTGGGTGTCACGGAGTACGCGAAACCGAGTCGTGGACTGAAGTCGTGGTGGCTGATGCTCCAGATAGGATCCGAGACAGGAACAAAAGCAGGCACGGCGGGGTTGGTGATGAAATCCAGTGTGTAGATCGAATGGTTCACGTCGTGCGGCGGGTTGAAGAGGTCATACCGAAGGCCGAGATTCAAGGTCAGTTTGGGGGTCACTTTCCAATCGTCTTGACCATAGAAGGCAAACCGCCATTGCCGCGCTGCGGTGATAGGAACTCCCTCAGGCGTCAATACCGTTCTCGGAAACCCGAGCATGTAGTCTGCCGCCGCGTCGCCGCTCAAGTCTCCGGTAAAGCTGAGGTCGCCGAACGGTGTGTTGTTTGTTGTAGCATCGTCCAATAGTCTGCGAACATCGCCGCCTACCTTGAACGCGTGTTTTCCCTTGATGAAGGAAGCATTGTCCACAAACTGATAGGTGCGGCTGTTGTCCAGGTTGGATGCGGCAAAATCGTCGCCCATTCCGATGTAGCCGGAGATGCCCAGGAGCGGGAAGCCCTCTTCATCTTGCCTTAAAGGCCGTCCATTCGGTCCGTTTACCTTCATGCCCATAATTCCTAGCGACTCAATGAACCCGGCGGTCCTGTGAGTCCCAAGTTGCTTGACATTCTCCAAGTCGAAGCCGGCGCGAAATTCGTTCATGAGGGTTGGGCTGAACGTATGGATATATTGCGCCTGGAAGTTGTGTATCGGGTAGTTGCCAGTGAATCTGAAATTGGGATTGATTTCCGTCAGAGGAAAGTCGCGAATAGCGTAGATGTAATGAGCAAACAGCTGATCCTTGGAGCTGAAATAGTGGTCCACGCGGACAATGCCTTGATGCACGGTCAAGTTGCCCCGCGATGAGCCCGCATAATTCGTGCTGTTCGGCGTGTTAGCTCCCGGAATGTTGGGCAGGGGCATGTAGCCGTTGACAATGTTCTGCGCGACTGGATCGATTCGATTTGGCGGAATGATATTTCCCGTAATTGAAGCCCCAGTCAGCGGGTCAATCAGTTGCACGTTCGGTAGCAGGTAGGAAAAATCGCCGTTCCTCTGCCCTTGTGTCAGCACAATGCCCTGGCTAGGGGAATCTGCGATAGAACGAATACCTTCGTAGCTGACAAAGAAAAAGGTCTTGTCCCTCCAGATGGGACCGCCCAGGGTCGCGCCAAACTGATTTTGGCGCAATTCGTTCTTGGGCTGCGGAGTCGGCAGGAAATAATTCCGGGCATCGAGTGCTTCATTCCGAAAGAACTCGAAAACATTGCCATGGAACTGCTTGGTTCCGGACTTAATCTGAATGTTGACGTTCGTGCCGGCGTTGCCACCATATTCGGCGGAATAATTGCCCGTCTGAACTTTGAACTCTTCGATGGCATCCAGCGATGGATAGACGTTCACATAGTTATGGCGATTATTCACCATCGTAATGCCATCCACATTCACTTGGCCCCAGATTAAGCGTCCGCCGTTCCCACCAATCTCCGATCCGTCCGTGCTGGAGGAATGCAGGTCCGGGTTATAGACGGTAACGCCAGGGGTGAGCACCGCCAGATCATTAAAGCGTCGGCCGTTGATTGGCAGACTCTCGACGCGCTCCTGGTCCACTACTCCGGCGATCGTGGCATTCTCCGTTTGCAGAAGAGGAACTCCGGTGTTTACTTCCACAGTTTCCTGAACAGTACCGACCTTGAGAGAGAAGTCGATGCGAGCCTGTTGCCCCAGCTGGATCACAACTCCTGTCCTTCGCTCTCGGCGGAAGCCAGCGGGGCCCGTTTCCACGACGTATTCGCCGGGAAGTAGATAACGCGCCTCGTAGGTTCCTTCCTGGGAGGTCACCGATACATGCGACAGTCCTGTCGAAGGTTGCAGGATTGTCACGGTCGCCCCGGGCACTGGAGCGCCCGCTGGGTCCTGGATTGTTCCAAGGATTGCGGTGTCGATGGTCTGAGCCTGCAAGGCTAAGGCGCAGCCAACCACGAACGCGAGTGAAAAAAAGAAGTGACGCATATGCCTCTCCCTTCGAGAACGTTTCGCGAATCTCGCTTGGTCCTCAGCCTCTGCAGCAGTGGCAATCTCCTATTTTCATTGGGCGAAAATGAAGACGACGTTATGAAAATTACCCCAGATTTAGGTGCTTTCTATACCGAGGATGACGAGATGTCAATTTTTTATTTTTTGCTTCCTGCACTGAAAATAAATAATCAATTGAGATCCTGTGCGACAGGTATGACTAGGCACGCGAAGGTTGCAGCGTGCTCTATCTCTCTTAACACGTTGCAGTGCCGATTGAGTCGTGCGGCTGCTTTGGGGAAGAGTATCAATGCGATCATCACTTACCAAACCTGCACGGTGACGGCCCGAGTAAGACGAAACTGAGGAGAACAGGCAAACCGTGTCCAAGTCTCGGCCGCATGATCGAGACCTACAACTGCATACATCTGCACGCGCAGGGGCGAAGCAGCCTAAAGCGGAAACATTAATCTTAGAGAAATCGGCGCTGTTAAACTGCAATGGCGTTTGTTAAAGAGGCACTGCGTGGCGTGTAATGTACCCGTCCATGGATCGGTCGGGTCCAATGTAGTGAAATGCTTCGGCATACTCGAGGCCGAATTTTCCGCCAGTGGCGCGATCTCTGGTTTCAAGCGCCACTTCAGTGTACTCATCAATGGCGGCGTCGGCCACGCCAGATAATGCTGGCACACGCAGTTTCCGTTCAGCAAGACCAGCGTTGAGATCCTTGATCATGTGGGTCACCATGGTCCGGCATGCCCTCAGGCAAGCGAGTTTGGTTTTGAAAGTCGGACCAATATCCACAACACGATTCACTAACTGCGGACCTCTGGCGAAATAGTATCTCTCTGACACGCTGTGCGGCTTCAAACCGGCGGCGAAGTGTTCCGGCATATCCAGATGGCCACCCGACATCCAGCAGGCCGCTTCTACTGCCTGAGCAGTCACATAGTGATCTGGATTCTCTTCGTAGTGCCCCCACGGATCGTAGCTGAAAATAGTGTCAACTCTCAGCAGGCGAAAGAGAAAGATCAGCCTGGCGCGTATTTCCGTGCGAGTCACGTCATCCATGCGATGGTTTCGATAGCCGAGGTCGAACATCTGCTTCAACTCGGACAGTTGCAAGAATGTCCTTGCATCGCGCTCGTTCGCCATCACGGTTTCACCGAGAGTGAGGTCGAAGGAGTCTTTCTCGTCGTTGCTGGTCCGGATGAAGTACCCGGTATAGCCCTCCAACAGGAGTTTGGCCACGGTGCCGCTGGCAAAAAACGGCCCGTCATCTAGATGAGGTGTAATCAGGGCCAGTACCTTGCCTCGGTGAGGCGTTCCGGGCAGGGCCCGCTCGATCACGACGTCGGCGGTGGACGGAGCCTGGGCCGACAGTTGCGGCGTGCCCAACAAACTTGCGGCGAGAGCTCCTTTAAACAGATCACGCCGTTCCATTAAGCGGTACCTTCGTCGTCAGCGCCGGTGTTAGAGAGGATAGTTGTAGCGCTTGAGCCACAATCATACGTCGAAGCTAATCCGTGTGGTCGTAACGATATGGCAGCGATAGTAATACATGAGGTTCCAGCAGGTCTGAGGCGCGTGCCCCAATTCGATGTGTTCTGCGGAGTCGAGTGAATGAACATGGATTAAATTCTTGACGGGTACACAGAAAGAAAAGGACCACGAGTTTCCTGTTGCCAGTCAGTCACGCAGTCCTACTGCGCTGATTCCAAGCTCCAAATGTCCTTAGCACCCGTGAGGTGGTCCTGCTGCGGCCAGGGTTCGTGCAGGGCGAACGTAGCTCACTCATGCGCCCGCAAAAGTAAGGCTAGTAACAGTAGCAGGGGCGCTAAGATGGAGCCGCCAGCACCCGGAAGTAAAGGGTATAGATGTAAGCAGCGATGGCGGCTCCGCCGCTAAGCGTGGATTCCCGATGTCACGATCCGCGACGGGTTTTGTGGAAATCGTGCAACTAGGGTGGATTCAGAGTACATCAGAGTACCCGATCACAATGTACGTTGCCTCCTACGGCTCAGGTCATTACGATCTGAACCTTTTCCATTTGCTCTGATGTCTCCTTCTAAGAGAGTAGGGTGACGTTCAGTTCCTTCGAGACATTTCAAACCCTGGTCACCGAATGTGACTCGAACATGCTTAGCGCAGATGGTCAGGAGTTGGCGAGCAGTGAGGTCTCGCTTTTTCTGTTATCCGCAGGCAATCTCCTCCATCCAGAGTGGTCATTTTCGACGGGGGTGGGCCGCCAGTATCATGAGGTAGCCTAGTCCGAGAAGGATACCGACCTGGGTCATTTTTGGTCTTGGACGGCTCGTGAAGCTGCATCTGAACTTTCATTGGATTTTGGAAGTTCTGTCCGGCATCGGCCTAGTTCTTGGAACTTATGGCCTTTTCAACGCAAGCTGGACAAGGATCACACGAGCAACTGTGCGGCTTGCGAATCTCCCCGCTACGTGGCGTGGCCGAAAAGCTGCTCTCATCAGCGACTTGCACCTGGGCACGTGCGAAACGGCAGCTTTTTGCGCCGTATGGTCGCAAACGTCCTTCGGGAAGAACCGGACGCGATTCTTATCGCCGGAGATTTGTTTGACGGCACCGCCATCGATGCACGGCGTGCAGCCGAACCATTAAAGGGACTCAAGGCGCCTCAAGGGGTCTATTTCGTCGCAGGCAACCACGAACAATTCGGCAACGACAGCAAATATTTGAACGCCGTTGCAGCAGCCGGGGTCCGTGTCCTCAACAATGAGAAGGTTGAAGTGGAGGGCATGCAGATTATCGGCGTGCCGTATCGAAATGCATTTGAGCGGAGTCGCTTTACCTCAATTCTGCGCGCAATTGGCTTGGATCGGAAACGTGCAAGCATTTTGTTGACTCATGCACCCGACAATCTCGAGGTCGCAGAGACGGCGGGAGTTTCTCTGCAGCTATCGGTACATACACATCTTGGACAGTTCGTTCCTTGGAGTTGGATAGCGCGAAGAATATACCGGCAGTTTGTGTATGGCTTAAGCCGGATCGGGCAGATGCAGATCTTTACTTCGAGTGAAGCAGGAACGTGGGGGCCGCCGCTGCGGCTGGGATCGAATCCCGAGATTGTAATGCTCGAGTTTCAATAACACCTCGCAGCAGCAAAGGCTGAGTTGAAAGGCGGTCATGCGTGAAGGTGAATTCTTTTTGGGGCAACGGGCATGGTCCGACAAGGTGTTCTACGCGAATGTTTTCTCGATCCCGAGGTTGAGATCGTTTACTGTGGTGAGTAAGCCTTGCCACTGGCTACATCCAATTCATATTGCGTACTGGGGAGCTCTATGATCCCTTCGAACCTTCCCTAGTTGCGTGATTGCGGTCAGAGCGCTTATTCTGCGGCAATGCTCGCATCGGACACGGAGGTTGCTATGCCTACTCTTCGCCGCAGTTTCCCCACCGTCGAGGGCGTACAGGAATGTGATCAGTGCCCTAAAGCGGCAGAGATTGTAATCGAGGAATACCCCACGCGTTTTGAGCACAAGAATCTTTGTCGTGAATGTGCCACGTTTGCATTAGAAGAACATCCCACCTTACTGGCAGCAGCCGTGGTTTCTTTGATCCTTAGGAATGACCGCGCTATTGCTGCATAAGACAAAAGGGCCAGCCGACCAAGGAGGTGGGGGAGTTGGGGTGGTTCAACGCTGATGCGGCACGAGCTTCCCGACGAAAACGGTCAAGCGCTTGGTGATCTTGGGCTATATCGCTGGGCAGGAATTTTAGAGCGACAAAACGACCAAGGTCGGTATTCTCAGCCTTGTAGACTACCCCCACCCCGCCCCCGCCCAGCTCTTCGAGGACCCGGTAATGCGAGATGGATTGGCCCACCATGGCGGGAAAACCACTGGGGGCAGGTTAGAGTCGGGGCATTTCCTAGTCAACCTTCAGCCGCTGGCGCAAGGGAACAACGATTCTGGGTGAATTGTCGGCCATCGGGAAGTTATCCAGAAACGGACTTCGAGTATGATTTTGTTGCTCCCCAAAACTGCAGGGTGAGCACGAGTTATCTGGATTTTACCCCACTCTGTCAATCGGCCAATCAGCGGTGTGGAACAAGTGAAAACTTCGCGCGGGAGTAGCTGAAGCGAAACAGAAGTAAATGCCCCCGTCGGCTCACATCGGACAAGAGACTGACGAGGGCACCTTTCAAGCGAGTGGGTTCCGCGAACTGTGCCACCGCCCTCCGGCGATGTCACGCGGTATGCGCTTCCCGGCACTCACGCCTCGCATTCGGTGTCTGGGGGCAGGTCATCAAGATCATCCGAGAGTGATCTGCGTGCACTTTGTGAAGTGCAACAAAAACGCCCGCTGCTTTTGCAAAAGCAGCGGGCAGCCTCTCGAGATATTGCCTTTCTCGTGTCCGCAGGAAGTGTCCTCCAATGGAGAGTACAGGTCAAGAGCGCAGGGGAAAGCCGCGACATTCTCAGTGTAAGCAGAAAAGCAAAGTGTCCCGCTTCCACTCGGGTAAAGAAGGTCGGCGGGCACCTTGTAGCGTCCTGGGTCAGATAGCCACTGACAATGAAAGCCCGCTCTGACTCCAGGTAAAGAGCGGGCGTTTCGCGCGTGTCGGATCGCAGTTAACCCCCGCAATCTACACCACCTATTATCCATGTCAAACGGATTCGAGAGTAGCTTAAGCGGGAACGCGGTACTCTGCTTTCTGGCACACTTAGCCGATGGCCGAAGAGAAGAGTCTTGAGGAAATTCTGTCGGACGCTAAGGCGCTGAGACGTACAGCCGACGAGCTGATTAAAGCGTCTGAAAACCTGATGGAAAAATATGAGCGATTACGCCGCCGAACAGGTGACAATTACAAAGCATTTGCGGATCGCGCCCGCGACTTCTCTGACGGAGCAAAAGAATCATCCGAGCGGCACAAGCGCGATCTCTCACAAAGCCGCAGAGTAGCCCATGAGGCTGCCGAAAACGTTCGGCAGGGCGAGAACCGCAGAGATGCTGGCAAGAAGTAGAACGCCAGATTCTTCGCTCGGAAGCTTCGTTTTCTGGTAGCTCTTCCCCGAAAGCACGCACAAAAGGCTCGAAGAGAGAAACCGGCCCCGCTGGCTTCCGCCCATCCGACCTTCGCAGCGATCTGCCGGAGACTTAAGTCCTCATCGCGCATCCGCTCTACCCTGCGCATGTCCAGGTCAGCCGCAGGACGTCCCAGCGGGGTACGCTCACGTCGTGCACGTCGCAGCCCGGCCTTGGTGCGCTCGGAGATAGCAATTCGCTCCTGTTCCGCCAATGTGCTCATAATCGCGATCTTGGGCGCTTCCTCGTGATCTGAGTGCGATGCCACCGCCGCTCTACACTCTCTCTGAACTGTGGTTCGCACGCATGGTGAACCAGCACAGGATAGCAAGTGCGTTCAAGCCAGCCGCAACGCGAAAATAGGTTCCCGAATCTCCTGTCAACCGGTGAAACCAAGGGAAGGCGTTCGCGCTTGCCAGTGCACCGAAGCTGCCAGCCATGTTCATCGCCGCTGACACCGTGCCGGAGCTTTTGCGCCCGATGTCAATGCAATAAGCCCAGCTTGGACTGATCGTCAGCTCGACGCCAAACATCGCGACTGCAAAAGCTGCAACCGCAGCTCCGGTGTTATCGACAAGAGGTACAACGTATATTGCCGAAGATGCCAGAAGAAAGCCGACAGTAGCTGGAGCTCTTCGTGACCAGGGCCGGAATCGAGAACGATAGAGCAAGTCGACAAAGAAACCAGAAATCCAGTTCGCCACTGCGCCGCTGAGCAACGGCACCATGGAGAATCGCGCGGCTTGCGAGGGTGTTAAGGAATATCGGTCCGCCAAATAGGGGAACATCCAGGTGATGCAGATGAAGAAGGTGAAGTTGCCGATGGAATACTGGGCCATTGCTTTGGCCATTCCCCAAGAACGAAACATTTGTAGTAGCGGAATTGGACTGGTGGCTTCGGCGTCGTTGATGACTTTGGTTTGGGGATAATCACGAAACCAGATGAGCCAACTCAGCGCCCATACGAAACCCGGCACGCCAAGTATGTAGAAGGTCATTCGCCAACCGTAGACCGTCGAGAGCCACTGACACAAAGGAAAGGCCAGGCCTCCCCCGAGCAATGCCCCAGAAAAGAGAATCCCGTTGGCCATGCCGCGTTCCTCT
>JBLNFC010000642.1:0-7080 GCA_050263355.1 Acidobacteriota bacterium | reverse complement strand
AAGCATCCCCGCGTGCAGATCGTGTCCCGTGAAGAAGACGCCGAATTCGTAGAATGCCTGGAATGTGGCGAAATCTTTGAAGCGAGCGAATTCAAGGACATGGCGATCGAAGACAGCACCGGAACAGACATCTAGTCCCTTCCGACCAACTCCCATCAGAGATCAAAGCAGGGGCACAAGTGTGTTCCGTGCCGATTTACCCTGCGGTGTCAACCGCGGCAAACGAAAGTAATCAGGAATACTCCTTTTTGCTGTGAACCGGGTTGTCGCTACTGTTAACGTGCGCGCGGGGAGCAAACTTGGGCAAGAAACGCAGTCCACGCGTGGCACTGGTCGTTGACGATTCCATGTTAGTGCGCCACTGCGTCTCTCGCTTCCTGGAGCAGCGCGGCTTCAGCGTTACGGCAGCGACAAACGGTGTGGATGCGATGGAGAAGTTATGCGAGCTTCACGTCGATCTGGTCGTCACCGACATGCAGATGCCCCATATGAGCGGGAGTGAACTAATCCGCGAATTGAAGAAGACGCCCGCCACTGCTGCCATTCCGATCATTATTGTCACGGGACGCCGGCCCGACGAAGATCCGCAAGAAGGCGCCGACTACTCCATCTACAAGGATATCGATATCGAAAGTCAGTTGGGTGCGGCTTTGATCGAGATCTTCGGGAAAAGTGCATCTGCCGGAGCGGGAAAGTAGTTAGCCAGGTCCCTTCAACGCGAGTGCCGCCTCCGCGGAGAACTCAGGCGCAGCGAATTCACGCGCCCGGAACTTGGGATAGGCTGCAGCTGCGATCATGGCCGCATTGTCGGTAGACAATGGCCGTGAGGGAAAGAACACGCGCAGACCCTCCATCGCAGCGTCGTGCTCAAACCGCTGTCGCAACTCATTGTTCGCCGCTACGCCTCCAGTCACAAAAAGCGTGGCCACGTCATAAGCACGCGCGGCTGCAAGGGTTTTTGTAACCAGATCCTCAACCATGGCGCGCTGAAACGAGGCTACCAGGTTCAGGGTCTCTCGACCGCACACAGCCAAAACTTCTTGCAGCGTGGGCTGACTAATGCCCATTAACTTCCGTCTTTCTGCAATCGCCGTCTGCATCGAATGCGATTCTACGTAACGCAACATAGCCGTTTTGATGCCGCTGTAAGAGAAATCAAAGCGAGGATTCTCGTCTGCTTCAAGCCTGAAGCGGTCACGCCGATCCCGGTTCTTAATCTGCGAGGCCGGAAATTTGATTGCATTCGGGTCCCCGTGAACAGAGAGCCTGTCGATGATCGGGCCCCCCGGATACCCCAGGCCCAGAAGCTTCGCAACCTTGTCGAATGCTTCACCGGCAGCATCATCTCGGGTATGCCCGATGTTCTGGTAAAACCAGCCCTTCGCCCTTTGCGTCGCCAGGTACAGGTGCGTATGGCCACCGGAAACCACTAAGGCAAGTACCGGGAATGCGACCTCGTGATTCCCTTTTTGTCGCTCTTCCAACAGAACAGCGTGAATATGGCCTTCCAGATGGTTTACTGCGACCAGCGGCTTCTCCAAAGCAAATGCCAATGCCTTGGCGTAGCTGATGCCGACCAGGAGCGCGCCCGCGAGCCCTGGCCCTTGCGTAACTGCGAGAGCATCGATGTACTCATAACTCCGGCCCGCATCGGACAATGCTTTGCGCACGACCGGAACAATGGCTTTCAGATGTTCGCGCGAGGCGAGTTCTGGCACAACTCCGCCATAAGGTTGGTGCGTGGCTATCTGCGAGAAAACGACGTTTGAGAGAATCTGCTCTCCCGAGCGGACGACAGCCGCTCCCGTTTCGTCGCAGGAGCTCTCAATCCCGAGGATGTAAGCGTCTGCCATAATGACCTGCAGCTTTATTTTCGCACTTCCGCGAGCGGTCCAGGGTCGAGCCGAAGGCGTTAACCGTGTCCAAAAAAATAAAGTCGGCGGGACTGGTAACCTTGGCATTCCGAGAAACGGAGCCATGAAGAACCTGCATTTAAGAAACACTAAATGGCTGTGCCAACCCGTCTTCTGACGCTGGGAAATGCCGGCGGCATCTAAGTGCGGTGGGTTAAATTCAAGGTGCCATGACCGCGATCCTGAAGGACCACGCCATCTCGATTGTTCGAACGTTGCGGGAGCGCGGCCACCAGACTTATCTCGTGGGTGGATGTGTGCGCGACATGGTGCTCGGCCGCGAGCCTGCCGATTACGACGTCACGACAGACGCCACCCCTGACCAAGTGATGCGGATCTTTCCCCAAACCTTTGCTGTAGGTGCACAGTTCGGAGTCGTGCTAGTACCTCCGGGTTCTCCTGACGCTCGGGAGCTTCGACCTGCAGTCGACGCCACGTCCGTTCCCACCGATCATTCGAAAGCTGATGTCGTTGAAGTTGCCACGTTTCGCAGCGACATCGGTTACAGCGATGGACGCCACCCCGACCGCGTTCAATTCAGCACCGATCCTCGCGAAGATGTTGAGCGCCGCGATTTCACGATCAATGGACTGCTCCTCGATCCAATTAAAGGCGAGATCCTCGATTTTGTGGGAGGCCAACAGGATCTGAAAGCCGGCATCATCCGAACTATTGGCAGTCCGGAGCAGCGGTTTGAAGAGGACAAGCTGCGCATGCTACGTGCAGTCCGCTTCGCAGCGCGCTTTGAATACACAATCGATCCTGCCACTTTCGCGGCAATGCAGAAGCTGGCCGGCAATATCCATCAGGTCTCGCGCGAGCGAGTCCGAGATGAACTATCCAAGATGCTGATTGAGGGTCATGCACGTCGCGCGTTCCTCCTCCTGGATGAGTCCGGTCTGCTCCAGCAAGTGCTGCCTGAGATTTCGGCCATGAAGGGAGTCGCGCAGCCACCGCAGTTTCATCCTGAGGGCGACGTCTTTGTACACACACTTCTTTTGCTGGAAAAGCTGCCGCGACCTAGTCCCATGACTCTCGCGTGGGGCGCATTACTACATGACGTTGGCAAACCTGCGACATTCCGCGTTGCAGACCGTATTCGCTTCGACGGACACGTGGAAGTTGGGGTCAAAATGGCTGAGCAGATCTGCAGACGCTTTCGGTTTTCTAATCACGACACTGAACAGATCCTGGCATTGGTGAAGAATCACATGCGATTCGGGGATGTTCAGCGCATGAAAGAGTCCACGCTTAAGAAATTCATGCGACTGCCACAATTTGAAGAACACCTGGAATTGCATCGGCTGGACTGCCAATCCAGCCACGGCGATCTCACGTCCTATGAATTTACCCGAGAGAAGTTGGTGAGCACTCCAGAAGCGAGCATGCGTCCGGCACCGCTAGTGACTGGAAATGATCTTATCAACGCGGGTTACGTTCCCGGACCTCGCTTCAAAGAGATTCTCGCGGCCGTAGAAGATTCTCAACTGGAAGGGCAATTGCAAAACAAAGAACAGGCGCTCGCGTTCGTGCGGCAGTCTTTCCCGGTCTAGCAGAAAAGCAGCAGCGGTCGGTTCGCTCTGTCTCATCAGAAAATTCTTTGCTAGAATCAAAAACTCATCTCACAATGGAGGAGAGTTATGGAGCGAGCGACAGTTGGCTTGCAAAAGATTGTGGGTGACGCGCTACGGCGTACTCCCTCACAGCAAGCCCCCATACTCGCATGGCCTCTCGCCTGTGGGACTGCGGTGGCGGAACGAACCCGGGTACTTGATTATTGCCGTGGCGTTCTGCGGGTGGAGGTTCCAGACGCGGGCTGGCGAACGGAGTTGCAGTCCCTGGCTCCCCAATATGTTGCTGTGATCAACCGTTACGTCGCTGAGACGGTAAATCGGATTGAGTTCATCATTTCTACCCCGAACAGGGCGCGGAATTAAGCTTGCTCCCATAGCCACTCCGTGCGGAATCACGGGCTCTGACCTCTATGAAAGTGACTGAGAAAGACGTGCTTTATGTCGCCGGTTTGGCCAACCTCGAATTGACCGAAGGCGAGCAGGTGCGCATGGTCCATGACCTGAACTCGATTCTCGAGTACATGGATCGGCTCAACACTCTCGATACAACGGACATTCCTGCCATGGCTCAAACCTCTGATCGCTTCGGTCTCGACCAATCGAAACAAGGGACGGAACGCTTTTCGTACACCTACCGAGAAGACATTCACAACGGGTTACGACCATCTTTGCCGCACGATGAAGCGCTGGCCAATGCTCCAGAAACGGATGGAACGTTCTTCACCGTCCCCAAAGTGATCGAGCGGGCCTGAAGAGTTACGGCCCAGCCAAATGGATCTGGATACTCTCACCATCGATCAGGCACGCACCGACATCGCCCAGGGCAGAACTTCTGCCGCGGCCCTTACGGAACTCTTCTACTCTAGAATTGAAGAACGCGACGGTGCCATCGGCGCTTATTTGACACTCTGCAAAGAGCGGGCGCTAAACAAAGCCGCCGGTATTGACGATCTGGTTCGCCAGGGAAAGCCACTACCCCCACTTGCTGGTGTGCCGGTCGGGATAAAGGACGTGATGGTTACTCGCGGCGTGCGTACCACCGCCGGGTCAAAGATTCTCAACAACTACATTCCACCTTATACATGTACCGCAGTCGAGCGTTTGGAAGCGGCCGGCGCCGTGGTGCTGGGCAAAATGAATTGTGATGAGTTCGCCATGGGCTCATCCAATGAGAACTCGGCCTACAAGCCCGTGCACAACCCACGCGATTTGACCCGAGTGCCTGGCGGTTCGTCAGGGGGGTCGGCAGCAGCCGTGGCTTCTGGTACTGCAATCGCAACCTTGGGTTCGGATACCGGAGGGTCCATTCGACAGCCCGCCGCCTTCTGTGGAGTTGTAGGATTGATGCCGACCTATGGCCGTGTCTCACGCTACGGATTGATCGCTTTCGCCTCATCCCTGGACCACATCGGTCCGCTCACGAAGACTGTCAAAGATGCGGCGCTGATGTTGCGGACGATTGCCGGTCGCGATCCGATGGATTCAACTTCCGCTGATGTGCCCGTTCCCGACTATGTTGCACAGTTGGCGAAGCCAATCCACGGACTCAAAGTCGGTGTCGCGAAAGAGTACTTCGGTGATGGTCTCGATCCTGAAGTTCGCACCGCGGTGGAAGGCGCCATTCAAAAGCTTGCAAAGTGCGGTTGTGAGATTATTCCTGTCTCTTTGCCGCGCACCCAATACGCGATTCCCACTTACTACCTCGTGGCAACCGCGGAAGCGTCATCCAATCTGGCGCGCTTTGATGGCGTGAGATATGGCCATCGAGCCGCAGGAATTCGCACCTTATCGGAAATGTATGAACGCAGCCGGGACGAGGGTTTTGGCCCAGAGGTTAAGCGCCGCATCATGCTCGGCACCTATGCTCTCAGCGCGGGCTATTACGACGCGTATTATCTCAAGGCGCAGAAGGTCCGCACGCTATTAACCCGTGATTTCGAGGAAGCATTCCGCGAAGTAGATGCGATCGTCACGCCAACGAGTCCGACGACGGCATTTAAGCTTGGGGAGAAATCAGATGACCCGCTGGCGATGTACCTTGCCGACATCTATACCGTTACTGCGGACCTGGTTGGAATTCCGGGTATTTCAATTCCCTGTGGCGAAGACAGGGAGGGACTTCCGATTGGCCTCCAGATATTAGGAAGGCACTTCGACGAGTCCACCATACTGCGCCTGGCGCATACCTACGAAAGCTCGCGGAACTAGTCCGCACCTCCCTCGCAGCAGGTGAGGTCTACAGCGATCTGGTATGAAGGTCGCGCCGCTAATTGCGTCAGAGAAGTTGAACGGCCGCGCTCGCCAGCTAATCCGTTCCCATCGATTCCTGCTCGGGGGCGCCGTGGCGGCGCAGCAACTGCGGAAGGTTCTGCGAGAAGGCAGAGCGCGGCAGAACCATATCGCATCCCGCCTCGTGCGCCTTCTGTTTCAGATCTCCCTGCACGTGCGAGAGGAAACCAATGATCGACGTTCCTTTCTTCAATTTTGCTTTGAGCTTGGGAATAGCACTCAGCGGCTTGGCGTTGGCATTGTTAAGGTCGAAGATTAGCAGCGAGGGAACTTCTTCGCCGTTCTGCTTCATCCGTTCCAACAGGTCCTTGTCGGTCTTTACGAACTCGACCTTCACATTCATCTTGCGAGCCGTCTCCTGAATCTTGGCCAGGAAGAAAAGATCATCGACGAAGGCAAAGATGCGGGAAACCCCGTTGGGCTGAGCACCTGCCACCGGTTCAGGATCCACTGGGCGATAGGGAGCAGCAAAGCCCGGACGCGGCCTCATGTGCTTGCCGGCATTGCGGCTGCCATTCTGACCGTCCAGCGCAGCTCGATAGCTGTGATCCATCGGTGCTGTGTAAATACCGTCCTTGTTGTGACGATTCTCGCGATCGCGACCACCCTGGCCGCGTCCACGGTTTTGTCCACGATTGTTAGGCGGACGACGTCCCCGCCGCCGTCTGCCTCTTCCTCCGGGGCCGCCGGAGGGGCGATCTGGTCCTGCGTTCATAATTCTCTCTTCTGGCAGTCTGTTACATCCGAAATGGAAGGATGACTGCGCGTTATGGCTCTGTCCTACCCATCCGAGTCAAACTCGCGCTCGGCCATCCCCAATGAGCCGCGAGCAGTACTCGAACCAGCTACTAAATCACTCGAGAATGATCTTTTTCCGTTTAAGGCGCCTGGAGCTAGGGGCGCGGGAGGCCTGCACAGGAGCGCGGCCATCAAGGAACAACTCGATGTTACCTGTGCCCGAGGCTGACGCGCAAGCCCAAAGTGTTCTCAGTTTTGCACAGAAGATCATGCCTTGCAGTGTGGCGGCAATTCACGACCGCATCACCGTACCCGCCCATTGAATCGATTCCAGATATAGTTCTCCGAGCTCAGCCTCCTGCAGCTTCAGCCCTTCGGCGATTCGGCGGCATTCTTCCCAGTTCGCGTTCTCATGCGCCAGCACCAATTCATACACCGGCAGCAATGGGCTGGGTTCATGTAATAGCGCCTCTTTGATCTTGTTATCTACCGACACTCGCCGAAGCACCTCGCTCAGGGGAATGCCTAGAATCGCATCCATCAAGGAAAGTAAACCAAGAAGAAAA
>JBLNFC010000641.1:0-2596 GCA_050263355.1 Acidobacteriota bacterium | reverse complement strand
AACTGCTAGTCCGCCGGCGTGATGGCATCGATAACCTGCGCAGGTTTGTCTGCGAGTACTTTCACCTGGATCCAGCGGAATACGAACGTTACTTCTACGATTACCGGGAGGAGGAGGCAGTCCGTCATATATTTCGTGTGACTTCCAGTCTCGATTCCATGGTCGTTGGCGAGCCACAGATTCTTGGCCAGGTGAAAGAAGCTTACGCAGTTGCCCGCGCTGTAGGGGCGATAAATTCGCAACTCGATTCGCTATTGACTCGAGCCTTTGCCGTGGCCAAGCGGGTCCGGAGCGAAACCGCAGTTGG
Source organism: Acidobacteriota bacterium (assembly GCA_050263355.1). Lineage (GTDB taxonomy): Bacteria > Acidobacteriota > Terriglobia > Terriglobales > Acidobacteriaceae > Gp1-AA122. The sequence continues at coordinate 2,289 of JBLNFC010000641.1, read as the reverse complement.
TTCGTCTGCGGTTTCTGTGGCTTCGGTTGCGGTGGAGTTAGCAAAGAAGATTTTCGGATCTCTCAACGGCAAGCACGTTTATTTGGTCGGCGCCGGGAAGATGAGTGAATTGGCGGCTCGTCACCTGATCGCGCATGGAGCCGCTTCGATTTTTGTTGCCAACCGCACCTATGACCGCGCCGTGCAACTGGCGAAGAAGTTTCATGGGCAGGCCATTATGTTTGAACAGCTGTACGACACCTGCGACAAAGCCGATATTGTCATTACCTCGACGGGGGCTCCGCATGCAATTTTTCGCCGGGAGCATGGCGAGCTGTTCCTGAGCCGCCGCCGTAATCGCCCGATGTTCTTTATTGATATCGCCGTCCCTCGCGATGTCGATCCGGGATTGAACGAACTGGACGGCATCTTTGTTTACGACATCGATGATTTGCAGCAGGCTGTCACGTCACATGTGGCGGATCGCAGGAAAGAAGCCGAACGTGCGGAGGCCATTGTTGCCCTCGAGGTACAACGCTTCCAGGCGCGCTTACAGACCCTTGACGTGGTACCCACGATCGTGAGCCTACAGGATCATCTGGAAACCATCCGCCAAGCCGAAATTGATCGAGTACGCGGACGCCTCGGCAGCCTTAGTCCAGACCAGGAACTCGCCGTGGATGCTCTCACCAGGGGCATCATCAATAAGATCATGCACACGCCTATCAGTACCCTGAAGACGGCAGCCCGGGAATCGGAAGCGACCACGGTCATTGACCTGGTTCGCCGGTTGTTCAACCTGCAAGAGAAAAAGGAAGTTGCCGTCTCCAGTAAGTCGGGTTCGGCTGGCAGTCCCGGAGCCAAGAACTAGATGGCTCACCTTCGCATCGGATCCCGCGGATCACAGCTGGCGCTCTGGCAGGCAAATCATATTTCCGCGCGCTTGCGGGAACGAGGTCATCAGGTCGAAATTGAAATCATCAAGACGACTGGGGACAAAATTACAGATGTGGCGCTAGCCAAGGTGGGCACGAAGGGGATGTTCACGAAAGAGATTGAAGAAGCTCTTGCTGCCGGCCGTGTGGACCTCGCCGTTCACAGCTTGAAAGACCTTCCCACCGAAGTTCCCCCGGATTTCGAGATTGCCGCCATCACGCAGCGCGAGAATCCCAGAGACGTGTTGGTTTCCAAAAAGCACGCGAGCATCAAAGAGCTTCCGCAGAGAGCTCGCGTGGGTACGAGCAGCCTTCGCCGGCAGGCTCAGCTGAAGGCGTTGCGCCCTGATCTGGAAATTTATCCTCTGCGAGGCAATGTAGATACTCGCTTGCGGAAACTCGAAGCAGGAGATTACGAGGCCATCATTCTGGCGGCGGCGGGCGTGAACCGTTTGGGGCTGACCGCACTAGTCAAACAGATTATTCCTGCTGAAATCATGTGTCCTGCGGCCGGGCAGGGAGCGTTGGGAATTGAGATAAGAAAGGGCGATGAAGCCATTCGTCAGCACCTGTCTTTTCTGGACGACAGCGCTGCTCGGCAGACCACGACTGCCGAACGTGCATTGCTGAACAAGCTTGGCGGCGGATGCCAGGTTCCAATCGGCGCCTTTGCAGAATTGCGCGCGAAAGAAATTCATCTCGAGGGCGTCGTGGCTCATCCCGACGGCTCGTTAGTGCTGCGCGAATCCCGTGACGGAAATGATCCCGAGCTGCTGGGTAACGAAGTCGGCGAGAGTCTGCTCTCCAGGGGCGGCGATGCCATTCTGCAGGAAGTATACGGGCAGGCTGTAGCCGCTCCGCAACAACCGTGAAGAGGCGAGGCATAGGCACGGGCATTGCTCGTCGGCCTGCGGAGAAATCGCGCCCGCTTGCCGGGATCCCAATCCTGGTGGGCCGTGCCCGCCATCAGGCAAGTGCACTCTCGGCTGAATTGCGCAAACATGGCGCTCACGTTCTGGAGATACCCTTTATCGAGATCCGCGAGCCCAAGTCGTTCGTTGCTCTGGATCGCGCATTGAAAAACATCGCGAACTACGACTGGCTCGTCCTTACCAGCGTCAACGGGGTTAACGCGCTCTGGGCCCGCATGAAGAAGCTGCACATAAGCAACCGAAAGCTTACACACTTGCGAGTCGCCGCAATCGGACCCGCAACCCGAAAAGCCATCGAGAAGAACGGAATCAAGGTTAACGTGGTCCCGGAAGAATATGTTGCGGAGTCTGTGGTGCAGAGCTTGCGAGATAAGGTTGAAGGTAAGAGGGTGCTATTGGTACGGGCCAAAGTCGCTCGCGATGTGATTCCTCGCGAACTTCGC
>JBLNFC010000640.1:0-8203 GCA_050263355.1 Acidobacteriota bacterium | reverse complement strand
TGTTGAAAACTTCCACGTCGCGAATTGCCATCACGTACATGCCTGTGCCCGTCGGCAAATAATAGATCGGGCCGAGACTCTTGGGCGCGAAATTGGGCGTGTTGTTGTCGATCATCTGATTGTTGTAAACCCGCACATGGCGGCCACCTTGGCGGGGCAAATTCGGCAGGTTAAAGACACCTATGCCGCCGGCGTTATGAGTGGCGACATTCTCGTAGGCATCAACGTTTTCGGTGTTCTCAATTTCATAACCATCTACGTTGTATTCGGAACGATTGCGCCTTAAGACGACGTTCTCCGACTGGCCTACGTAAATGCCCGCATCCGCCGCGCCTCTGGCGACTGAATCCTCTACCAGCAGGTTTTTGCATTCGACAGGATAAATACCGTAGGGCCCGTTGGCTTGGTTCGGCCCGCGAGTCCATTCCGTACGGACACGACGCACCGTGATGTGATCGCCGCCCTGAATGGTGAGCGCATCGCCCGCGGTGTCTTCAACGGCGAGATCTTCAATGGTGAAATCGTTTGCCTTGACCAGCACCCCTTGCGCGCCCGAAGACTGTCCGGCAAAGGAGAGCACGGTCCTGTCCATGCCTTTGCCCCGCAGCGTCACACCATTGACGGTGAGCGACAGCGTGCGCGTGAAGTGAAACTTGCCCTCAGGAATGTCGATGACATCGCCCGTCTTTGCGGAGATCAGACGCTCCTGCAGAGTCTTGGCGAAATCTTCAGGTTTGACCCGGTTACAGCCGCTGAACAGAAGGACAGTTGTGGACAGACACGTGAACCAGAACAGACTGGCATATTTCATCGCCGCCCCCAAACTTCCGATTCAAAGCGGCGATTCTACCCCGGAGATTCCAAGCCGTAAAGAACAGCCTAACGAGGCCTCCTGCCGGTCATCGGGCAGGCGAGAGACTGTGCAATCGCAGATACGTGCAAGCGCGAGCCGATTCGCTAACAAGTAAGTTGAAGAAAGAGAATATATGGACCCTATCCTCTATCTATGGCGCGCATCCGTCATTCGGTTGACCAGCCATTGGGCAAGGCCTAAGATCCTGACTAATGGCTGCTCCGTCCCAATTCGGCGGTCATATTCTCGGTCATTACCGGATCGTGGAAGAGCTAGGTTCCGGTGCCATGGGCCAGGTTCTGAAGGCACATGATGAGCGACTGGATCGCTTTGTCGCCATCAAAGTTATCTCGTCCATCGCGCTTCTCGAGGGAGATGCTCGCAAGCGGTTTCGCAATGAAGCCCTGGCGTTAGCCAAACTCAATCACCCGAACATTGCAATCGTCTACGATTTCGACACACAGGACAAAACCGATTTCCTGGTCATGGAGTATGTGGTTGGCGAAAACCTGGCTAACAAGCTGAAGGCAGGTCCACTTTCTGAAAAGCAAATTCTCACCATGGGTGAGCAGATAGCTAATGCCCTTGATTGCGCTCATGCCAGCGGCATGGTGCACCGGGACCTGAAACCCGCAAACATCATGGTCTCACCCAGCGAGCGGATCAAATTACTCGACTTTGGTTTGTCGCTCTTGTTGAAATCCAGTCCAGAGTTGGCCCTGGCCGAGACCATCACCAAGATACAAACCGTCTGCGGCACCTTGCCCTATATGTCCCCGGAACAACTGCGGGGTGAGTTAGTGGACAGCCGATCTGATATTTACGCTATCGGCGTGGTTTTGTACGAGATGGCAACCGGCCGTCGCCCCTTTGAGGCCAAGTCCTCGCCAAAGATGATCGACGACATCATGCACAAGGCCGTTGTGCCCCCGCGAACCAGCAATGCGCGAATTACACCCGCGCTGACCAACATCATTCTGAAGTGCTTGGAAAAGGATCGTGAAAATCGTTATCAGTCAGCAAAAGAAGTTGCTGCCGACTTACGTCGAATAACAACTCAGAGCTTTGTCGGGCAACGAGCAAGCATATTTTCCTCCGTGCTCTGGCGGCGCCGGGCGTCGATCACACTCATCACGTGCGCATTACTGGTTTTTATGTCGGTGTTTGCTGTAAAGAAATGGGCAAGTTTTCATGGGGGTGCAGCAAATCGCTCCAATTACGCCCATATCAACTCGATCGCTGTCCTGCCGCTCGATAACTTATCGAACGAGCCTTCCCAAGAATACTTTGCCGATGGCATGACCGAAGAGCTGATTTATGCTCTCGCGAAGATCAGTGAGTTGAGAGTGGTTTCCCGCACTTCAATCATGCAGTACAAAGGCGGGCATAAGTCGGTTCCCCAAATTGCGCGCGAATTGCACGTGGATGCCGTCGTGTCAGGATCCGTTCTCCACGCCGCCGATTCCAAGCGCGTTCGCATCACCGCAGAACTGGTGGATGCAAGTACTGATCACAACCTTTGGAGCCAATCTTACGAGCGCGACCTCAACGATATCTTTGTCCTGCAGGATGAAGTAGCTCGCAACATCGCTCAGCAGGTCCAAATCCAACTTAGCCCGGAAGACGAATCTCGCCTGGCTAGTTCCTCCTCCATCAAGGCGGAAGCCCACGAGGCATATCTCAAAGGCCGATATCACTGGAATAAGGGCAGCGAACAAGAGTATCGCGAGGCCAGGAGATACTTCGAACAGGCAGCGGACATAGATCCGAAATATGCGGCCGCGTACGCAGGCTTAGCGGACTACTACTGGGCGAGCGATGAATTGTCGCCGCGGGATTCTGCGCCCAGGGCAAGGGAGTACGCGCAGAAGGCGTTGGCACTTGATGCGAACTCGGCTGACGCGCATACCACGCTAGGCGACATTCATTTTTTCGCTGAGTACGATTGGTCCGCTGCAGAGAAGGAATTCACGCGTGCTACCGATCTGAGCCCCAGCGACGCCGATGCACACCAGATGTACGCTGTATTCCTGGCCGAACAGGGCCGGGCTGACAAGGCTTTGGCAGAGATTCGGACCGCTCAACAGCTGGACCCAATTGATGCGGCTCCCAGAATCACCGCCGGATGGATTCTCTACTTTGCTCGTAAGTATGACGGTGCCATCCAACAGTGTGACAAGGCACTGGAGGTGGAGGCTAATTCCGTCGCCGCCCACGATTGTAGAGGCAGCGCATACCTGGCAAAACGTGACTATCAGAAGGCCATCGCGGAGTACCGCTTGGCGACAGCCGGTGCTGGAAACGATCCTGTGCGCATGGTTGGACTAGCGCGGGCTTACGCGGTCAGCGGAAAGAAGCGTGATGCCAGCCAGATCCTGCAGAAAATCCGCACTGCGGCTAAAGACCATTACGTGCCGCCTTATTTCTTCGCGCAAATTCATGCTGCAATGGGACAAAAGAGTGAGGCCCTCTCCTGGTTGGAGAAGGCCTATGAAGCGCGTGACTTCTATCTCACGCACTTGAAGGTGGACGAAGCGCTCGATCCTCTGCGGTCAGACCCGCGCTTCACCGCGATGCTTCACCGCATGAACCTGTAGACACATCACTGGTGAATCGTGCAACCCTCGCTCTGACCCTCATCTAAGCTGCGGTTTTCTTACTTACTTCAATTGCCCGTCCGAATTACGGAACATTAAAGGGTTGAGAAGTGACAGCGCCCCTACAAGGCGAGGCATGCACAATCGTGAGCAGCCATGGATCCGGATCTGCGTCCTGGTAGGTCGCCGACATTAGAGAAGCCCAATGAGTGATTTCCGATAGCGGTTCCGAGGTTTCGGGAAACACCTTATTGGTGATGAGAAAAGTTTTTAGCTTTCTCGGATCCTGCACGAATTGTTGAAAGTCGGCGTCCGAGACGACTGCAAGCGCAATTTCCGACTCTTTGAATTTCGGCTCAAGTTCCCACACCCTCAACACCTTAATGCCCTTTGTAGGTCCTTTGTACTCCACCCATGCTGTAACCTGTTCATCTGCCATTTGTTTCCTCCTGTCGAAGTAATTTGTCCCAGGAGTGGCCCTTTATCATCAAGGCGCAAGAGGGAGTGCTAACAAGCCGCCAAAATATTCTTGCTTCGTGGGAACACATCCCATTCGCTGGTAACTGGCCGCTTGTATACCTTCCCAGACGTTAAGTCAAGTTCGTGAGCCAAAGAACGAGGTTAAAAACGTTCTTTTTACCTGCGCCTCAGTTTCTAGCTTCCCTTCGCGACAGAGTAATGTGCGGTACATATATAATTCCGGGCGCCGCGTGCTACAGATTCGCACGCGACGAAGAACTCCAGCTACCGCGTTGCATCAGCAATCGGCACGCGCTGCGTCATTTGTGATACTGTCGCCCAATTTCGGATAAGGAGAACAAATGAATGCTGCTACAACAGCTCACTTACGAAGTGTTCAGCTCGAACATATCTGTTCCTATTGGGCGACGCTTGCTCCACCGGAGGTAATCGGCCCCGTTCCCGAAGGCATTCGAGCGCACTTCTACGTCACGGCCGGCGAGGTCTCCGGCCCGAAGATGCGCGGACGATTGCGCTCCGTCGGCGGCGACTGGCTCGTGATCCGTAATGACGGCGTCGGCGTGCTCGATGTGCGCGCAACCATGGAGTTGGACAATGGAGCGGTGATTTACACGACCTACGGTGGCGTAGTCGACTTGGGGCCAAACGGCTATAACCTGTTTCTGCAAGGAATCTTGCCGCCTCGGGCAGAGTTGCGAATCGCCCCGCGATATCACACATGCCATCCCGACTACCTGTGGCTCAACCGCTTGCAGTGTGTGGGCATTGGAGCACTTGATACAGGGCAATCGAAAGTAAGTTACGACATCTACGCGCTGCGCTAGAAGTGGCCATCGTCTCACACATTGCAAAGAGTGCTGTGTGGCATGTGCTAGAAAATAGTTCGTCTCCGAATCTTCTTCTTGAGATTGTGAAAGAAGAATGAATTAGGACTCTTGTCGCGCCATGGCACGTTACCTTCTTTGGCAGACTCGAGCAGGTCGTCGTAGGTGTAAATGTTGTCGATGCCAGGATGATTCTCCACAATTGAATCTAGCGAGGGTCTGACCAAATTGCATTTGAATGAGTGGTAATACTCCCACGCAAGCAGATCGGCTCCTTGAAGTGGAATGCTTTTGTTCTTGCCTCGAAATGTTGGGCAGCCAAAACCATCACGGCGAAAAACATCCATCAGGTCACCCTTGTGCTTACTGCCATCTTCAAACACCATTACGAGGGGCTCGTCGTGGCGACTATATTTTTGTTGCCAGTAGCGAAGTTGCTGTCCTATCAGGCGTCCCGCCATTGCATACGGTCGGCCCAAGCATTCCTCTATCGCGATGCGATCATTGACCAACCGATACTCCTTCATTGGTACAAGTGCAGAGAAAAACATGCGAGTACGCGTACGAAGTATGTTGATAAGGCGAAAGAGCAAAAGGTCCTTCTTGAAACGCGACCATGTTGAGTAAAACGGATGGTCCGGTGATTCGAAATCGGTCATGTGAAAAGCCGTATGCGCTGGTATTCCGGCAGAGATTAGAGCCTGCTTCCATTCATTTTCAAAGAGAACCCACTGATTCTTCGTACTCAACCATCCCGCGATAAGAACGATATCTGCGTTGTCTGGGTGCCCGCTATCGTCGAAATAGCCGATGTATTCATTCATATTGAGATGATGGTCTTGGTTGACGGCGTGAATCACACGGAGCCGCGACACCGGTCCAATGAAAAACCCTCCCAGTACTGACTGAGAGGGTTAGCGAATGGCGGGATCCGGGCGTGCCTATGCGCGTGTCACGTTGGCCGCCTGAAAGCCCTTGGGGCCTTTCAGCAGATCAAACTCCACGGTTTCGCCTTCGTTGAGTGTGCGGTAACCATTCTCCTGGATGGCGGAGAAATGCACGAAGACGTCTTCGCCGGTGGAGCGCTGGATAAAGCCATAACCCTTAGCCCCGTTGAACCACTTCACTGTACCCTTCTCTCTCACAAATTACTCCTTTCCCCTCTGACTTCTTCTATGTGTTGGTGGTGAATAAGAACTCCGGCGCGCGCTCGACATCCTCTGAGGCCAGAGATGTTTTCTTGCAGAAATGTTCCCCGAAGAGCGCGCAGGAGCAGAAATGAGTTGGACTGCTTGAATGCACTCTGGCGCGTGAAATGAAAGGGCCCCCGAGTTCTGCGCCCTTGGTGAAGTGGCGACAAAACTCCGGGACCCTGATCTTGCATGCGTTTCGACTGCTTAACACAAGAGATCAACTCACTACGAGACGAATTGCGTACGCACTGCCGATACTCCGTCAGCGGCACAAGATCATATTGAGGAACTTACCCCTTGGCAAGTAGAGTTTCTAGAAAATGACTGGCGGTCAAAAAGGAGACTTAAATCGTGGGGAAAGCCAGCCGGCGGCTATCCCTATCAAAGCACAGGCGATCGCGACCTTGGTGGAAGGGCAGCACGTAATCGCCGCGTGGGAGCAAGAACAGCGGCTTTGATCCCTGCCTCAGGCGCTCGTGGAAGAGCGGTTTAGCGCCCGCCTCAGACGTACCTCCCAAACTGAGCTTTAGCCCTTCGGGCTGGAAGAGCGCCGGTTTAGCGCCGCGTCACGCGCCTTTATTAAACGGGCCTTTTAGCCCCCGTGCGCGGTGGAAGAGCGGCTTTGCGTCGCCCAGCGTTGGAAGCATCGGCGCTCGAGCGCCCATGTCACGACTGGAGAACTTGATTGCTGCGTCGACTCCCGTGGAAGAGCGGCGCTTTAGCGCCGCGTCAGGGCCCTCCTAAACGGGGCTTTAGCCCCCGTTCGGGCTGCCGTCTTTTGCGGAGAGCGAGCTCTAAGTCCCCACAACTCCGTGTGTGCCTTTGACCCGGACGCGCTCTTAACGAAACCGCACGCGGCTCTGCTAGGATGAGCCTGAGTGTCTGAAATCTTCCACCGTGTCGCTGATCGGAACGCGGTTGGTACGCCCGAGCAGCGAAGCTCCGCAGGCCGCCAATCGAGCGTTCCGAGTCACAACAGCGCCGAAAGCCAGGTCGTTGCAAAAGTTAACGTACCCGGCAGAGAAACGCCGCAATACTCCGGGTTGGCCAGCTCTACTCTGAAATATTTACTTCGCACCGAGGTGCATACGTTCGCATTTTCGGTTGCCGCTAACGCGATCCTGTCGTTCTTTCCCTTTGTCGTGTTGCTGATGACGCTGATCCGGCGCGTATTCCACTCCAAAACAATGTACGACGTAGTGCTTGATCTCCTCCACGACTACCTGCCCACCGGACAGGACTTCGTGATACGAAACCTGAATGCCATGGTGGACGCGCGACAGAGAGTGCAGATTGCCTCCGTGCTGATCTTGTTAGTGACTTCGACAGGAATTTTCCTTCCTCTCGAAGTAGCCCTGAATAGAATCTGGGGCTTCCGCAACAACCGTTCCTACCTGGGAAACCAGCTGGTGTCGTTAGGACTGGCGTTCGGTTGCGGCGTGCTGGCCATGCTTTCCATTGCGCTGACCGCGGGCAACATTCACTTGCTCACGTCGTTTCTTGGCGGACATGCGAATTACATCCTGCGCCTGGGTGGCTTTCTCGTGATGAAAGTATTCGCCATCGCCACGAGCATCACGATCTTCTTCCTTATTTATTGGGTGCTGCCCAATGGCAAAGTGCCAGCACGCGCAGTACTGCCGGCGGCCGTAATCATGGGTTTGCTCTCCGAGTCGCTGAAGTACGTTTATATATGGGCGCTGCCACTGCTGAATTTTCAGGAAGTCTACGGACCGTTTGCCCTCTCGGTCACTCTGATGTTTTGGGCATTCCTCTCAGGATTGCTGTTGCTCACCGGAGCGCAGCTCTCAGTCCAGGGACATCGCAGAACCCGGCGGTAGTCTAGAGCACGTCGACTACGATGAGTGTAATGTCATCCTGCTGGTTCACTGCGGCAGGTCGCCACGTCTGGAGTTCCGAAATCAACTGACGCGACAATTCACAGGCGGGGTGCAATCGGTTATTGCGGACGATCTGTTCCAGTTGCCGGTCGCCAAACGCCACTCCGTCTACGTTCTCAGTTTCGGTCACGCCATCCGTGTAGAGCAGGAAGCGATCGGATGCTTGAAGCGGCACACTGCACACCGGGTACTCGGAGTCAGCTTCAACGCCAAACAAAAGGCCATTACTTTCGATGCGCTGCATTTCGCGCTTCGTATCCCGCCAGCACAATAGCGGTGGATGTCCCGCAGCCGAGTAGAGCAGCTTGCGGCTCTCGCAGTCGATCCAAACATAGGCTGCCGAGGCGAACTGGCC
>JBLNFC010000639.1:0-3448 GCA_050263355.1 Acidobacteriota bacterium | reverse complement strand
GCTATAGGAGTCGGGTCTGCGACGCTCCTGGTTCCCGGAATTGCTGGATCCGTGTGTAAACGGTCGGGGCTACCAACCGTCATTTGTCTCCGCCGCCTGGAAGAAATCTGCGATGAATGCGAATTCTCTCCAGATCCGTGCGACACAAATTCATACGACACAGCTCCCTTGCAGAACCTCACCGGCCCCGACTCCAATGACGCGCAGCCCGCACCGGAGAATGTTGCGGAGGACAACTCCCAAGCCCCAACCGAGGATTTATCCGCCAGCGCGGATCCGGGTGAAGCTGTGGATAGTGAGTGGCGCAACAAACTTGTCATGGGGGCGCTCACGCCGGTCGATGATGCGGCCGACGCTCAACGGGGGAAGTTGCTCTGGAAAGCTTTAATCGTCCTGGCTTTACTTTTTGCGGTTGCGATGACCAATCACCGCATCAATTCACTTGCCAGCCGAATTGGCTCCCGTTTCAAGTCATTGGTGGCGCGACCCGCGCCGGAATCACCGCGTGAAATCGCCGGCAACGGGACTCCAAATCGTGACTCCGGAAGTTCGCAACAGACGTCACCCTCGACTTCGCGCGAGATTTCAGCCCTGTACGAGCGAGCGAAGGCGAACGACCCAGCAGCACAGTACACGTTGGGCCTCAAACTTCTTCAAGGTGATGGCGTGCCGCCCAATGAGGCTGACGCCATAACCTGGTTCCGGCAAGCGGCACAACGCGGAAACCCAAGCGCCGAATTTCAACTGGGCACCGCCTACATGTTAGGTCGAGGCGTTCGCCAGGACAGCGTGGAGGGATATACCTGGCTGACCCTGGCCTCGAAAAACGGCGACACGCAAGCTGAACAGTCTCTTCGGGAACTCACACCTAAGCTGAGCCCGTCCGAGATGGCGCGCGTCAGATTCAACCTGGCGGAAATGTATCGGCAAGGAATAGGAACTGGCGCCGACAAAAGGACCGCCTATGTCTGGTACGTATTGGCCGAAGCTGCCGGCGAGAAAGACAGTACGAAGGCAAAACTTGATCTGGCGAGGAGTATGAGCCAAGCCCAAGTCGCTGATGCCACAGCTGAGGCCGTCACCTGGCTCAGACGGCACCGAATGTGACGAAGCTTACGCTCGCGTTCGTGGCCATGCCCTGATAGAGAATTGAAGTAGCCGTCCAAAGAAAAGGCGCTGGGTTCCGCTTAAATAGCTGCGCTAACCGCGTCTGCCACAGCCTCGATCGTAATGCGATCCGCTTGTTGCAGCACTCTCCGTTCGTGAAAAATGAATTTGATGGCCCCCACGAGTCCTCCACCCACCGGAAATGGTGAGACGATCAGGGACTTGATACCCTCGCGTAAGCAAAAGTCCCGAGCGGCGCTTGCTTCCGAGCCTTGCACTTGCAAAGTTTCACCTGTTTCGAGGCAGGATTTGAGAAAGCTGGAATCACCCTGTACTTCTCTAAATTTGCTCGCAAGCCCCGTTTCAGCCTGGTAAAGCACCTTACCATCGCGTGCCAACGCGATCGCAACACCACTCGCTCTGGATAGTTGTTGAGTTGTTCTTGCCGCAACGTCAATGATTGCGCTCGTTTGACGGGATAGCTTCTTGAGTTGCTCCTGCACCTCCAAAATGGCAACGAGCGCTTCCCCAGTACTTTCAAAAATCGGTTCGTCGATCTCGACGGGATCGCTGGTTTTCTCAGCGGTTTCCTCAAGCCGGTCAGGATAGAAACTTTCCTCCGTACCAGTTGCGGCCCCGATTATTGTCGCGGGCGCGTCGGTCCGTTCTTCCTTCTCCACCTGTTCGGCTGCATCGTCGCTCGCAATCGCGTTCTCAGGGTGCGCATTCTTGTCACTGAAAGAGTCACTCCCACTTTCGTGAAGCCGTCTCCTGATTCGCTCCTCAACCGCATTAATCGAGACGAGGGCGTCTCCCCTACTCTCAGTCGAGTGTGGCTCAATCAGTGGTAGTGGTGCGTCCCCATTCTGAGGGTATACATTTCGCGTGTTGGACGATTCCCCGTCACGCCGCTCGAGTCTCTTTTTGATCTGTTCCTGCATGTCGGTGATGGCCGAAAGCACTCCCATTGCGTCTTCGAGCGGGGGTGTATCAGAGGCAACTTCCCTTTTCCAGGAGTGGCTGATCGGAGTCGCACCCTTTGTATCAAGATCATCCGCCTCCTGAGCGGCATCATCTTTGCTCACCTGACTTTCCCGGACCAGCGGCGTGGCTTCTTCAGCCATCTCCTTAGACGCTTTGAGTAACACCATTCGAACACCGCTTGCGGGCAGAACAACCTCGATCCCATAGGACCGAAGCTCCTCGCTCTCTTCCCGGAGATGAGCGTAAAGAGCATTTCCCGTCGCCGGCAATGTCTCGCGGGAAACATTTCGGCCGCCGCTCAGCGCCCGCAAAAGTTCGCTTGCTGTCCCAGACCAGGCACAGCCGTGCTCGGCAACCCATGTCGCCAACTCTCTATTGAGCGAATCTGTTGAACTAGTCGAGCTGCTGGAATCGAGGTGTTCGGCTGCGTTCTTCTGCATAAGTGAAAAATTCTAAGGGGATCACGATTGCATGAACAGAATGTGCGGTAGATTATGTACCCGGGGGATGGCGCTTCCAAAGCGAATTCGCGAGTAGCTGGACGATCCTTATCCCCAGTTTTTATGCACTCAAGGAGAGCATCGAATGTGGAAATCAAGCATAGTGCCGCAACCGAATCAAACGACCGCACCTAAAGAGCGCTATTACAAAGTGCAAATGAAGGCGTGGACCAACTTCGATCCCATGGAAAAGACCCTTGCCGACATAGCGAAATCAATGGAACAGGGGAACGGGTTCTTGAGTGTCATCGAAGTCCTGGAAGTTGCAGAGAACCTCGCCTCTGTCACGGACGAGGACGTCAGAGATGGCTTCAGCAATATTTTGGCCGCTAAGCGTCTGCTGGGCGCAGTCGACACTTTGCCCGAGACCCTCAAAGAGGAGCTTCGCTCCGCACTGGAATCAGCGACCAGCAGCGGCCCGCGAAAAGTGACAAAGAAGTCGGTGGGATCGGCAGTCGAGGAACTCGGCAGGGTCCCGACTCGCTTTGAAGACACCGGCACCCGTTGAAGATGATGGGAGTTGCTCAGCCACGACTTGCTGGTCATTGCAACTCCACACTGCGCAGCGAATTCTCCCCCGCGTTGCCGGCGTTACGCAACAGGATCAACTGCGCATCTCGAGGTCAAACGTCCGCTAGCTCTACGTACTACTGTCTCCGAGCATACTGCGTCTTCCTCTGGAAGAGGCACAAGGCGGCCGCGGCAGAAACTCACCGTACCTTGAGCCCGTATTTTTGCGTCTGCGGCGGCACGATGCCGTTCATGCGCAGGTACTCGACAATTTGCCCGTAATGATCGGTGATATGCCACACCGCAACAACGGCGATGCCAAGCTTGGTGTTCGGCCCGGCGTACCG
>JBLNFC010000638.1:0-4625 GCA_050263355.1 Acidobacteriota bacterium | reverse complement strand
GATCCAGGGGTATCAGCGCAGCACGCGATCCTCGCGAGAGTCGCCGACTCCTATTGGCTGAAAGATTTGCGGTCAACAAACGGGACACAGGTCAATGGCGTTTCTATTAGTGACGCTGAGTTGAAGAATGGCGACAAAATTCAATTCGGTACCGTTCCATCAATGTTTGCAACGTCCCGCAAAAAACCGCCACGACAGATGTCGTCCTCACCAGCAGGTCCCCTAATCCTCCCCGTGCTAGCTCAGACCGAGAGAGAGCGTCCGACGGCAACGGCGCAAATTTCCCCACCGCGTTCGCGTAAATCAACTCTGATCGCTGTCGCAATCACAGTTTTAATGATTGTCGGCGGTGCGGGATGGTATTTTGGACACCAAAGAGAGGTAGCACCAGAGAAGTTGATCGGATCCGTCCAAACTGAAAGACAGATCCCAATTGTTAACCCAACGGAAGATGAAGCGGCTAGCAAACAGCGGGAGCCGATGGCAACACAACCGCAACGCGAGGCCGCCAAAGATCTGACGGTGTTGCCCACGGAAGATGTCGCGCGTGCCCAGCAACCACAGCAAGAAGTCGGGGCAAAGGAAGAGTTTCCTGTGACTAACTCACCGACGATTGCTCAGCCATCGATTGCGCCCGCGAGCGAACCATGGCTCTTCCCGGATTCAAGCTCTCGCTATCTGAGTGCGACCGACCTTTCGAGCCTTAGTTCTGCTGATTTATGGCGAGCCCGAAACGAAATATTTGCCCGGAAGGGATACAAATTCTCGACTCCGAGGGGAATCGCCTTTGCCCAAACGCTGGGCAATTATTACCACGGTGTAGATGACGATCAGGGTCGCGTTTTCAATAACATGAATCAATACGAGCGTGCCAACGTAACCCTGATCCGAGCAATCGAGAAAGGTCGATAGCTTTTCATCCCCCTTGGAATCAACGGCTGAGACACAGCCCCAACTCCAACCGGCTTTGCTGAGAAAGGCAGGCAACTCTTGGTCTGCCTGCACAATAAAGCGTCCAGCGTCGCTGCGCTCTGCGGCCACAACCCAAAATTGTCGGCCTTCGTGATCCGTACTTGAGATGCAGCCGCAATTCCAACCGGCTTTCTTGAGATTGTCAGCGATGATTTCCCAGTACTTCACGCGGGATGTTTTATTTGGAGCTAATCGCCGATGCCGGAAGGATAAACTCACGACCGGCGTGACGGGCTACGCTGCTTGGGAAAGCCACCATTACTCATGACGACAGCGAGTTGATGCGGCTCTTGTCGCGTCGTAGCGTAGGTTAGATATAACGCTGGAAAGGAGCGAACAAATGCCAAAATACCTGATTCAGGGCTCCTATTCGGAGCAGGGTTTGAAGGGGGTGCTCAAAGAGGGGGGGTCGAAACGCCGCGGGGCAGCCGAGCAATCAATCAAAGGAATGGGTGGGCGACTGGAAGCCTACTACTATGCCTTTGGGAGCGACGACTTCGTAGTCATTGCGGATCTGCCGAGCAACGTAGACGCAGCAGCCTTGTCGTTCGCCGTCAATGCCAGCGGAGCGGTGCAGTCGCGAATAACGGTACTGATCACGCCAGAGGAGGCTGACCAAGCCGCGAAGAAGATGAAGACGGTCAAGTATCGCCCACCTGGAAAGTAGAGCTGGCGCGGCCAGTTCGAGTTCGCGGTTTAAAACCACCTTTTGCAGCCGCTCACATAATGCTGTGATTCGTGTTTACGATGACGCTGGAAACGTGAGCGGGCGACTTCAAAGAGCCGTGAATTTTTCCTCGCATCACGTTGCACCTCCAGCTAAAACGCATTTTCCATGACTCCGCTTTCATCGAGTGATCGCGGGGACGGCGTTACTGAAGTGCAATAGGTGAGCTGAATTGCCAAAGGAGGAGGAAACATGACTGAATCTGATCGCATTAAATATCTACGCGTCGCTTTGCTGATCGTAGGACTGATATTCACCTTTGGCCTATGGCCACTCACGATTGTCTGGCCTTCTGGCTGGGCCTGGCACGCCGGAGGTCGCTCGGACTACCTTGAGATGATTTTCGGTGTCTTTGCCACGCTCGGCGTGTTCTTGATGATTGCCTCACGTGATCCAATGGCACACAAAAGCCTTATCTGGTTCACGGTTTGGTCCAGTTTCGTGCATGGGGCAATCATGGCTGTTCAATCCATCGCCGATATTCGGCACGAGCGACACACGAATTGTTGCCGCCTAGTTGCTGAATTGCGGCATCGATTTTAATTCTCATTAGGTTTGATGAAGGGTGATGCTACCAGCTACCGCTATGAATACGCATTTCGGTATTTTTGCTCGACACACGCTTAAACGGGCCTTCTAAATACCAGCACTTCGAGATGCATGATTGATATTGAAGATCTCTCCTGGATTGCAGGACTGTGCTTCGCCACGACGGGATGCGCGCAATTGCCTCTGAAAAGACGATCGAACAGCGAACGCGTCATGTTCTAACGGAAATTTTCTCGAGCCAGGCACGGGACAAGATCGCTGTGCGGCTCTGGAACGGAGCAACATGGCCGGACGAGCGGCCGCGTGCCGCGGTGCTTGCGCTGAAGCATCCCGAAGCGCTCGGCAGAATGTTTATGCCTGGGACAGAGGTCGGTCTGGCCGAAGCTTACCTGCATAACGACTTCGACATTGAAGGCGACATCGAAGCTGCATTTGAGATCTCTGATTTCCTGCTGGCCCATCTCAACGACTGGAAGAAAAAGTTGAAGCTCGTGGGACTGCTGGTTGCGCTTCCCGACCGAGAGAGTTCATCGACAATTCGACGTGCCGCGATGCGAATCTTGCCACGAATTCGAGGCAAGGCGCATTCACTTGAGCGTGACCGGCGCGCGGTGACGTTTCATTATGATGTTTCGAATGATTTTTATTGTCTCTGGCTTGATTCGCGAATGGTATATTCGTGCGCGTACTTCGAGTCGCCCGACGAGGACCTCGGCGCCGCACAAGAACGCAAGCTCGATTATCTGTGCCGCAAGCTCAGACTTCAGCCTGGCCAGCGTCTGCTTGATATTGGCTGCGGTTGGGGCGCGCTCGTCCTTCACGCAGCGAAGCATTTCGGCGTTCGCGCCGACGGGATCACGTTAAGCAAACCGCAGGCCGAATGGGCCTGCGCTCGGATCACCGAGGCTGGATTGAGCAATGAGGCGACAATCGAGCTGCGCGACTATCGCGAAGTCTGTGCAAAGAAGACAGAAACCTACGATGCTATTGCCAGCGTCGGGATGGCTGAACACGTCGGACATGAACGGTTGCCGGACTACTTCGCCACCGTGTATCGCGCGCTCAAGCCCGGCGGTTTTCTTCTTAATCAGGCTATCGGCAATAGCGTTGTGCCGCGACCGGATAACAGGAACGGTTCATTTATCGACCGCTACGTTTTTCCCGATGGCGATACTCCGCCATTGCCGATCATGCTGCGCGGTGCCGAGTCGGCCGGTTTCGAGATCCGCGACGTAGAAAACCTGCGCGAACATTATGCTCTGACGCTGCGACATTGGCTCCGTAGACTAGAAGCAAATCATGCCAAAGCACTTTCCTTTGTGGACGAAATGACCTATCGCGTGTGGCGCCTTTACCTTGCTGGCTGCGCACACGGATTTCGTCGGGCGCATCTTGCGGTTTATCAAACTTTGCTCGCGAAGTTGGATCCGTTCGGTGAAACCAATCTGCCGCTGACACGTACTGATTGGTATGCCGAAGGCGCAGCCGGCCTTCGGTGCAATTCAGAACAGGCAAAAGCTTTTCCGGCCCGGTGAACAGAACAACGCTAACGTCGAATATTCCGAAAGCTAACAAGCCGTCGCTGCTGTTCATCCCAAAGCTTGAGCCGACAGGAATTAAAACTATTTCGGAGGGTTAATGTCGGCACACTCTTGAAGACTGGATGCGTGCTATGACAACGCGCTAAGTTATAGTTGGGGATTCTTGGGCTAAGATGATGGATGTGATGGAAGCCGATATTACCCGAGAACCACTGAAGAATCTTGGGTAACCGATAAAAGGAACTCCCTTGAAGTGCAGCCGCGAAGTAGCTCCATTTCGAGTTGCACGCCCAATACCCTCCCTCAAACTGATGCTGGACGTAAAACATCCAGATACCGATCCCCCCGCCGATAATCGTAATGGCGAGTTGAACGAGCAGATATGCCTTCCAGCCAATTACTGCGGTCAATGCGAACACTACGCAAACGAACCACGCGTTAGTACACCAGACCGACCACCATTCCCGGGGTTTGGCCTTTCGCGATGGAAAGCGGTTCAAAATGAGGAACAGAAAAACGGGCCCTATGCCGAACAAGACAAGTGGATGTCGGGCCATCCGGTACAGAAGCCGCATCCATTTCGAGGATTGTAAATATTCTTTGACTGTCATCGTCCAGATGTCTCCAGTCCCACGACGATCGAGATTGCCGGACGTAGCGTGGTGGATAGCATGCTCCCAGCGCCAATGGTAATAGGGCGTAAACACGATCATGCCTGCAATCACCCCGATAACATCGTTAGTTAGCTTAGATTTCACGAAAGATCCATGGCCACAATCGTGCATGATAATGAACACACGCACGACCAATAGCCCGGCGATACAAGTAATGACGAC
>JBLNFC010000637.1:0-2557 GCA_050263355.1 Acidobacteriota bacterium | reverse complement strand
TTTCAGAAAGTGTCGCGGGATTCATCGTGTTAACCTCAGGCGGCGATGGATTCCCTGCTGGCTGTGCTTGGGCGAGCGTGACAACGTTCGCAGCCACCAACATCGACGACATCTGTTTACTCACCATCTTCTTCTTCGCGCGGAGAGTTCCGGCACGGCGAATCGTTGCCGGACAATACCTTGGTTTCGCGGAACATCTTGATTTCCTGAGCTGTGAAAGCCCGCCTCTGCCGCCAGAAGCGGAAATGAACTCCGCTCACGCAACACACTTGTCTCCTGCAAAATATTCCGGACGGAAAAGCAATCTATGTCTGCCCTCCTGTGAAGCGCACTCACGCACCGAGAATCAGATGAAGCAACGCCACGAGTCGATCGTGGCCTGGAGGAGGAGACGTGACGGAGACTGATCGTACAAAGTATCTGCGGATAGCGTTGGTGCTGGTGGGCTTGACGTTCATTGTGGGGATCTACGCTCTCGTACTGGTGTGGCCGGCCGGTTGGTCGTGGCACAGCGGGCATTCAGGTCACCTGCCGCATTATCTGCAGATGATCCTTGGGGTGTACGCGACGCTCGGTGTGTTTCTCTTAATCGCCAGCCGGAATCCGCTCGGAAATCTGAGTTTGATCTGGTTCACGGTATGGTCGAGTGTCGTGCATGCGGGGATCATGGCGGCGCAGTCCTTGGCGAACCCGGAATTCATCGGACACCTTTGGGGCGATGTCCTGGCGCTATTCCTTGTTGCAGGCGTCCTTGCGTATTTGACGCCGAGACATGCGGTGGCGAGGGTGTGAGTGTGCCCACATCTGCTGACGGCGGCAGATGTGGGGCACGGAGCAATCCGCACCAGATCGGTTCAGCCTCTCGCGAATTCGACACTCCTGTGCGATAGGACTCGCATCCTAATCGGAACTACCACAGGAGAATGCATGTACCACCACGTAAAAAAGCTGATGTACACGGTCAATGTTGGAACTCCAGATCCTAGTTTTGGAAACATGTTGCTTGAACAGTTCGGCGGCGCCAATGGAGAGCTGGCTGCGGCCATGCAATATTCGATTCAAGGGTTTAACTGCGAAGATCCTGCTCGGAAAGACCTGTTAATGGATATTGGGACCGAGGAATTGAGCCACCTGGAAATCGTGGGTGCGCTGATTCGTATGCACTTAAAGCCTATGAAGTCCGACCGAGCTGCAGCAGAGGCGGATCCTCTCGTCGCCATCGCGGGCGGAGGCGGAGTTGGCCTGGTGAATTCGATGGGAGATGCGTGGACCGCAGACTATCTGAAGATCACGGGCGACCTGGCGGTCGATCTGCACAGTAACATTGCTGCAGAAGCGCGAGCCAAGATTGTTTACGAACGCCTGATTGCTTTCACCGATGATCGTGGAACGAAGGAAGCTTTGCAGTTCCTGATGACCCGCGAGATCACGCATATGCGGGCTTTCACCGCGGCGCTGGAGAGCATGGAGAAGCCGCCGTTCTCGATCGGGATCATCCAACCCACACCCGGCCTAGTGGATCAGTACTTTAACGGTTCAACGGGCGAAGGGGATGAGGGCGAGACGGACCAGACTGGACCATGGAACGAGGGTAGCGGACTTCACCTGGTCGACTCGGAAATGGTGGATGGCGAGGGTTTGAACACCACTCCCTATCAGCCTCAACCGGGCACCGAGGTCATTTCGCCGGTCGATTCAACACCGGTCGGTCCGAATGGACACAAGAGTTCCGAGCAGAAGTCGCAGAAGACGGCGCCGAGCAAAGAATCAGTAAAGCGGAACAAAGAGAAGCTGGCTTCCTAACTCCGAAGCAAGCAAAAAAGAGGTTCGCTCTCGTTCGACATCGAGGGCGAACCTTTTCTCGCGTCTAATCAAGATAATTCGCGCGGCCGGTGCCGGCTATTTCACGCCGGTGTCAGGATTCCACGAGCCCTGGGCTTTGCGAACCATGACGATTTCGCCGATGTGGTAGGCGTTGTGCTGCGCGATACGGGCAACGGTCGGTGCCAGCTTTTGCACCTTGGCGTCGTCGGCCGAATTCACCACTTCCTCGAGCTTCGTCATCACGTCGTCGAACTGGCTGACGACGGAATTCCACTGCTTGGGATCGAACTTGAACGTCTCGTTGTTGTCGCCTGGTTGGGCCGGCTTTTCTCCCTTGAACTGAGCGAGGCTCTGGGAGTTCCAGAAAACGAGATGCTGGGCGAGCTGTCCGACGGAGTGGTTCTTACCGTCATTCCACGCGGCCTGTTCGGGCGTAAGTCCCGCCATTGCTTCCTTCCCGGAGACAAACCAGTTCTTCTGATTGTGAGTTTCGCGAAGCTGCTGAAGCAGAATGCTCTTGAGTGTGGCAGGCGCTTTCTGTTGCTGAGACTCCTGGGCGGCGCACTGAGCGGCAACCGACAAAACGAGCACGGCGATGAGGGTCTTCATTACGTTCTCCTGGGCGTCAATCTTGCGGGAGAATGATACTGATTCGCGTTCGCATGCGCTACCGCGGTGAGAGAAGTAAGTGACGAACGGTATGAACGGCTAGGACTAGAGGTCCTTCGACTAC
>JBLNFC010000636.1:0-7563 GCA_050263355.1 Acidobacteriota bacterium | reverse complement strand
TGGATAATTTCCGACGAGTGCTACGTATATCTCAACTACACGGGCAAACGCTTCTCTGTCGGTTGCGTGCGCGAATGCAAGGAGCGCATGATCGTGGTGGGTTCATTGTCGAAAACCTATGCGATGACCGGTTGGCGCCTAGGGTACGCGCTGGCGCCTGCGGCAGTAATCAATGCCATGCAAAAATTACAGAGCCAATCGACTTCCAATCCAACTTCGATTGTGCAAAAGGCTGCAGTTGCAGGACTCAAAGGGGCTCAAGACTGCATCGAAGAGATGAAACTTGAGTACATCCGGCTGCGCGATCATGTGGTCAAGGGACTGCGTTCGATCCCTGGTGTGTCATGCACCATGCCACAGGGTGCTTTCTATGTTTACCCGAACGTCTCCGCTTTTTTCGGCAGGAGCGGAATTCGCTCGGCTTCCGACATCGCAGGGAGATTGTTACGTGAGGCGCACGTGGCGGCGGTGCCCGGGGAGGGATTCGGTACAGCCGAACACATCCGGGTGTCGTATCCTACGACCACAGCAGAGCTAGACCGCGGCCTCGAACGAATGCGCAAATTTTTTGCTTCCCTGTGAGAGAGCAGGCAGAGATTTCTCAGGCAGCCTCTCTCGTTATTTAGGCTTCTAACGCGAGTTACAGGCCGCACTGCTTCCCCGAGCAGCCGGCTGAGAATGTGCCAGCCGGATGACCGCACTTTATCCATTCCTCATGACGCCGGTGTTTGACCCACGACCATGGGGGACACTCGATTTGTCTCCGATATATCCGAACAGGACGTTTTCCGAGAAGATCGGCGAGTCGTGGCTGACCGGGGATCATTGCAAGGTGGCGAATGGCCCGCTAAGCGAGAGGTCGCTTGCTGAGTTAAGTAGTGAATACGGCCCCGAACTTGTAGGCGACGCAGCTCGCGATCCCAAGCGCTTTCCATTGCTAATGAAGTTCTTGTTCCCGCATGAAAAGCTTTCGGTCCAGGTTCATCCGGACGATGAATGCGCGCAAAAGGCAGGCGAGCCGTGGGGAAAGACCGAATGCTGGTACGTGGCCAGCGCCCTTCCGGGAGCACAAATCGCTTTGGGGATGAAGCCGGGTGTCACCTGCGAGCAATTGGAGCAGGGCATTCGGGAACATCGCGCGGAAGCCCTGCTGAATTGGGTGGGCGTAGAGAAAGGGGATCTGATTTACGTTGCCGGGGGCACGGTTCATACTCTGGGACCGGGATCAATCATCGTGGAAACCCAGCAGCAATCGGACACAACATATAGGCTCTATGATTACGGGCGTCCTCGTGAGCTTCACCTGGAACGCGGATTGGCGGCGGTGAAGGTGGCGCATGGGTCGGGTAAAATCTCCCGGCCGAGCTCAGCCTCCGATAATGGTGCGCAACACGAGGAGTTAATCGCAGCGCCGTATTTCGTAGTCGAGCGATTTGTCCTTACCACGCCGAAAACCTTGACGACAACCGACGAATCTGGCGTGCGCTCGGTGCAGATTCTGCTGGCTTTAAATGGACGTGGATCGGTAGAAGCGCATGGGTCGGAGCCGGTAACGTTTGCGAAAGGTGATGCTGTGGTCGTACCCGCGAACATCTGGAATTTCGAAGTGCGGCCGCAGTCGGAGGTTGAGTTTATTATGGCGCACGTTCCGGGGAAACCACTGCCAGAGCCCGTGACTAGCCTCTGAATTTTGGTGTGAGAAGGCACAAAGCTTGGCAAAGAACAATAGGTTTTATCCTGTCATTCTGGCCGGTGGGCGTGGCACGCGCTTCTGGCCCCTAAGCCGGAAACGCCGCGCCAAGCAACTGCTCGCACTGGATGGCGAGCAGACCATGATCCAGCAGACGGTGCAGCGTTTGCTCCCATTGGCTGCTCCGAATCATTTCTGGATTATCACCAATGAAGAGCTGCAAGCAGCCATTGCTCGGCAGGTGCCCAGGCTGCCCAAGAAGCAGATCATTGCAGAGCCGGTGGGAAAGAACACAGCCCCGGCGATCGGATTGGCTGCATTCCTCCTACACAGGCTAGATCCGCGGGCTACCATTGGCTTATTTCCTTCCGATCACGTAATCGGTGACGAGAAGACATACCGCGACGTAATTCAACGCGGAATTGAGATAGCTTCGGCTGGCAACAACATCGTTGTTCTGGGGATACGGCCGACGCGCCCGGAAACCGGATACGGATACATCGAATCCGGTGCTCCCCTGGAAATGGAGATCCTGCGAGTACGGCGGTTCACGGAGAAGCCTGACGTCGAGCACGCGACGCAGTTCGTTAGCGCAGGAAATTATTTCTGGAACAGCGGGATGTTTTTATGGAGTGCGCTAACGCTGGTGAACGCATTGCAAGAGCATCTACCCAAAACGGCTGCGCTGCTCGAAGAAATAGCTTCGGTCTACGGAACCAGCAAGTTCTCCAGCACATTCCGAAAACTGTATCCTGAATGCGAGAACATCAGTGTGGACTATGCGGTACTGGAGCCGCGTTCCGCCAAAGGCGAAGAGGCGTCGAACATCTATTGTATTCCTGCTGATTTCGGCTGGAACGATTTGGGTTCGTGGGCAGCGCTTCACGAGCATCATAGTCTCAAGTCCAAATCAGCCGACGGCAACCTGATCGCGAGCGACGGAAGCTACACGCTCAACGCTCGGGGCAACTATGTGCATGCTCCCGGGAAATTTGTTGCCACCGTCGGCGTAGACAACCTGGTAGTTGTGGAAACCGAGGATGCTCTTCTGATCACCAGCCGTGAGCGTTCGCAAGATGTTGGCAAGGTTGTTCAATACCTGGATCAACGGAAACTGTCTAAGCTGGTGTGATCCTCTCTCCGATTCAGGGCAGCAGAACGTGTGCCAGTTACACAGGACAAGCGTGAACGCGCCTGCTTACCTCAGCATCTAAGGTCGACTGAGAATCACGCAAGGAAAGCCACGACATCCTATGGGCGACATTAAATTTGGAACTGATGGTTGGCGCGGAATCATTGCCGACGATTTTACCTTTGATAACGTACGGCGGGTGGCGGGAGCGATCTCGTCGTACGTCCTGAAGAACGAAGATCCGCGTCGAGCCGTCATTGTCGGCTACGACACTCGTTTTGCTTCCCAAAGCGTGGGCCACCTCGCGGCAGAAGTCATTGCGGCTGCAGGCATACCCGTAAAACTGGCCAGTGATTACACGCCTACCCCAGCTATTTCCTACGCCGTGAAGACACAGGGCGCGGCCGGCGGAGTCGTCATCACTTCAAGCCACAACCCGTGGAACTGGAATGGAGTGAAGTTCAAAGGCAAATTTGGCGGTTCGGCAACGCCCGCGATCATGAAGGGGATCGAAGACGAACTTCACGCGGGAGCGATGCCCAATGGACGCTCTGCAAGCATTGAGGAAGTTAACTTGAAGCCGGCTTACGTTGAAGCCGTGTGTAAGTTCGCGGATCTGGACTTAATCAAGAAGGCTGGTTTCCGCTTTGCGATCGATTCCATGCACGGATCTGGCCGCGGAATCCTGGCCAAAATATTTTCCGACCACGGCATCGATCACGTGGCGATTCGACAGGATTTGAACCCTCTTTTTCCGGGAATCAATCCGGAGCCGATTGAGCCACATGTCTCGATGCTGCAGGAAACTGTTGTGAGAGAGAAATGTCACGCGGGGCTCGCCACGGACGGAGATGCGGACCGGATCGGTGCCGTCGCAGAAGACGGTACTTTCGTGGACTCCCACAAGATCTTCTGCATTCTGCTGCGCTGGTTACTCGAGAGAAAGAAGTGGCCGGGTGAAGTAGTTCGCGCATTTAACACCACGCGAATGCTGGATCGCATTGCGGCAAAACATGGCCGCAGGCTGAACGAGTGTTCTATCGGGTTCAAATACATCGCCGATCTAATGATGGAGCGCGAGGTGTTGATTGGTGGGGAGGAGTCGGGTGGCATAGGATACTCGCGATATTTGCCAGAGCGCGATGGAGTTTTGAATTCCCTGCTGCTCGCCAACGTGCTCGCGGAAGAAGGTAAGCCACTAGGTCAACTTGTGTGCGACCTCCAGACCGAATTTGGGCCTCACTACTATGGCCGCAGGGACTTGCATATTCCGGAGCAGGTGAAGCAGGAAGCAATTTCCCGCGCACGAGGTAGTTCTACGACAAACCTTGGGAAATACTCTGTGTTGAAGAAAGAAGGGCTGGACGGTGTGAAGTTCTTCCTCGACGCGCCGACCAACGGCAAGGGCGCGGAGGCCTGGATTCTGTTCCGCGCCTCTGGTACCGAGCCACTGCTGCGACTTTATGCGGAAGCTGCCTCACCGGACCTCACAAAAGAAATTCTGAGCTTCGGCGAAGCCTTCGTGAACGCAAGCACGTAATTTAGCGATGATCGCGTCCCGAGAGCGGCAGGCAGGCATTTCGACTATATTGTGCTTATTGAAGGACTGAGTTTCTCTCCAGGTTTGCTGACAGCTTCGCTAATTCGGGTGGCTGGGCGATAATCAATGGTGTATGGCTGTAGCGAACACAACCCCAATCCCTGTGGATACGCCCGAGGCCAGGCGTTATAACCGCATTCGACGCTGGCTCAGTATGGCCGATCTCGTCCTCGGGTTTGCCTTCCTGGTCGTCTTGCTGGTCACGGGATGGAGTGGCGCACTGCGCGACTATGCTGTTCAACTGGCTCCGGAGCAATACTCGATCCAGGTCTTTTTCTATGTTTTGATGTTGTTAGTTATCAGCAAAATCCTCGCTGTGGGCGTCGACTATTACGGATTTCGCCTGGAGCATAGATATCACCTTTCAAATCAGAAGCTGCGTTCCTGGATCTGGGACGAGTTAAAGGGTTGGTTGCTCGGGCTGGTGCTGGGTACGTTGCTGGTCGAACTGCTCTACTTCACAATCCGGCAATCACCACAACATTGGTGGATAGTAGCGTGGTTCGCTTTCATGGCGCTGTTAGTCTTGTTCGCACAGATCGCTCCGATTGTGTTCTTGCCGCTGTTTTACAAGTTTGAGCCGCTGGAAAATGACAACCTCAAAGATCGCCTGATTCGACTTAGCGAACGCGCGGGCACACGCGTGCGCGGCGTTTATGAATGGAAGCTTTCCGAGAAGAGTAAGAAAGCTAATGCGGCGCTGACTGGTCTCGGCGCTACCCGGCGCATTATTCTCGCTGACACCCTACTCCAGAACTACTCCGACGATGAAATCGAGGCTGTTCTTGCTCACGAGTTAGGACACCACGTTCACAAGCACATTTTAAAGAGCATAGCGGTCCAAGCCGGCATCACGCTTCTTGGATTCTGGGCAGCCAATACGGTGCTCCACTATGCCATGGAGAGAAGCCATCTGTTCGAGACCATGTCGGACTTCGCAAACCTGCCGTTGCTGGTGCTGGTCTCGACGGTGCTGTCTTTTCTCCTGATGCCGATCCTCAACTCCTATTCGCGGTTCAATGAACGGCAGGCGGACCGCTACTGCTTCCAGTCAATCACCACGGTTGCGCCATTCATTTCTTCAATGAATAAATTGGCTGAGCAGAACCTTGCAGAACGCGCGCCCGGGAAGTGGGTGGAATGGTTTTTCCATTCGCACCCCGCGATAGCAAAGAGGGTAGCCGCGGCGGAAGATTGGGCAAGGACGAAAAGCTATCCATCTTGAGAAAGTCGTGCCTGGCGTGACTTACGAAGAATCGTTTCCACCCTTTGCAGATCTTCTTCAGTGTCGACACCGACTGTGTCGTGGTGAGTCTCTGCGACATGAATCGGGATTCCATTCTCCAGAAACCTCAATTGCTCCAGCCGCTCACTCCGCTCAAGTGAGGACTCCGGGAGGGAAGCGAAACGCTCCAGCGCCGGCTTGCGGAATGCATAGAATCCTAGATGCTTCCAATATCGGGCCGTGCGGCTGCCGTCACGATCAAATGGGATAGTGGCGCGTGAAAAGTAAAGGGCTCGCCCATTGTGGTCTGTTACGACCTTAACCGCGCTTGGATTCGAAACGTCGATCTCGGCGGCCAGCGTTTTTAGCGTTCCAACCTGAACCGTAGGAGTGTTCATTAGCTCAGCCAATGCGTTGATGTGCTCAGCCCGGGTTAGCGGCTCATCACCTTGTACATTGAGGTAAACATCTGCATCGACGCATTGCGCTACTTCGTGGACTCGCTCGGTTCCGCTGCGGTGCGTACCGGCCGTTCGCCGTGCTCGCCAGCCATGCTCTCGGCACAGGCTCATGATTTCATCCGAATCCGTGGCAACGATGACGTCCTCTAGGATCGGCGAGGAGCGGACGCCACGGTAAACGTGTGCCAGCAAAGGCTCACCGGCGATGAAGCGCAACATCTTCCGCGGTAGCCGGGTAGACGCCAGACGTGCAGGAATTACAGCGATGACTCTCACGATGCGGAATAGTCTCAACGTTCCTGCAGAGAGTTGCAAGACGCTTGTGTCGATATTTGTTCCCGTGCCAAGCACCGAAGAACATGGTTAGCATCGGTCGTTCAGCCGCATCGCTAGTCCCAGACTTGTACATCGTGCAAAATTTCCGTGTAAAATCAGAAAGGAATTCGGACCAAGCTGAACTCCTCTTCCAGCCTGCTGTGTCCTTAATGTGGCGGTGTAGCTCAGGTGGTTAGAGCGACGGTCTCATAAAGGGCCGAAAGCCGCGTCCCACACGGGTTTTCAAGGATTTAGCCGTCGCGTGCAGCCCGTAAATGCCATCATTCGGGCGTGCCGGTAAATGACTGTGCAGTAGATTGTGCAGTAAAAACACACGACCTAGACCCCTGCTGGATTACTGGTAATCCAAGGCAGTTCTGCACCGCCGCATGCACCATGCGCATCCGGTGACGCGCCAACCGCGATGGCGCAACAAACCACGGTAGCGCTCTAGAACCTGGCGGCAGGAAGTGTGGATGCTGCGTACGGCAGCCCCGAGTTGCCCGTCAGGGTAGGAAGAAACGTCCTCCTCCAGAAAGTCCACAAGGCGGCCATCGCGCTGCAATAAAGCCAGCATCTGAACCGCACGGTCCAGTGATTCAGCGTTGGGTGCCTTGCCTCCAACCTCTGGTGCGGCAAAACTGGCCTTTGTCTTGGTGGCAGTTGCGGCCTCTGCTTTAGCCCACCCCAGTGCCTGCGTTATGTCCTGCGGGATCCGTGCCTGAAACAACAGTGAGAAGAAACAGCGAAATGCAAAGCATAGCCGTGTTGAAAATCCAATCATAGTTGTATTTGCACCGAAGTCGAGCGGGCACTACCCCGAAAAAACGCTCTTTGTATTCTAAATGCAGTTGCCCTGCAAAACGCCTTGTTGTGTTCTGAATGCGATGTTGTCAACGATAGTCCAGGCGAGAGGGTCTGGTTTGTGGAAGTGGCTGACTGTTCAACATATCTCGTAAGCTCGGCGGTAAGCTTTCAATGGATAGCGCAGTCTTGATCGGGCAAGCCCGATATTATTCGCTGTCCAGAAGTCCGCTTCTGGGAGATCACAAATGACTTCCTAGAACGCCGTTTTTAGATAACTTCCGTGTGGCCGACGACTCACCAAGAACCTGAGATTCGCCGCTCAAGAGGCGAGTC
>JBLNFC010000635.1:0-13103 GCA_050263355.1 Acidobacteriota bacterium | reverse complement strand
CCTCGAATCTTGCAGCCGAGGTGCTTTGTCGACGCGAGGGATTGCTACGCTGCTGGCTGCGTACAACCCTGGTGAATTCACCAGAAACAAGAGAAGCAGGCCCGCACTTGTCCGCATTAGTTTCATCGACCCACGGGAATACAAATGGACGGTATGAAAGTTCGTTCGGGCGGCGAACTTCCCCTAAGGATTAGACACAGGCCGAGGAACCGTTTACCTACAACCTAGGTTGGTCTTTCGGGATGACTGATCGTACGGAGGGTTTCGGTATTCGTCTGATGAGATTCCTAGTCTTTGCATCATGGATTGCAAAGTTGTGCGCTTAAGGCCGAGCCGGGCAGCGGCGCCGGCACGTCCAGCAATTACTCCGCCCGTTTGCTGGAGGGCTCGGATAATTTGAGCGCATTGCATTTCTTCGGTCGTATCCTGCAGCGTGCCGTGAACTTCATGGGAGCTGGTGGCGAGTTCGGCGAGCGGCGCCTCCAGCACTGAACCGGGGGTGAGAATGACAGATCGTTCGATGAAGTTCTCGAGTTCCCGGATGTTCCCCGCCCAGTCCCAATTGGTAAGAATGCTCATGGTCTTGGTGGGAATCTGGTCAATCGTTTTCTTCATGCGCGTCGCATATTTGTGTACGAAGTGAGTAATGAGCAGTGGGATGTCCGAGCGACGGTCGCGCAAGGCGGGCATTTTGATCGGGAAGACGTGTAGCCGAAAGAAGAGATCGGCGCGAAAGTTACCCTTGGCAACTTCCTTCACCAGATCACGATTGGTGGCGGCGATGAGGCGCGTGTCTACTCGGATAGTTTTGGTACTGCCGAGCCTTTCAAACTCGTGATCCTCCAGCACGCGCAGCAATTTCGGTTGCAGTTCAAGAGGGAGATCGCCTACCTCGTCGAGAAACAAGGTGCCCCGGTCGGCGAGCTCGATACGTCCAATTCTTCGGCTAGAGGCGCTGGTGAACGCACCACGCTCAAAACCGAACAGTTCGCTTTCCAGCAGGCCTGAAGGAATCGCGGCACAATTGAGTTTGATGAAGCTGTTGCGACTGCGGAGACTCGTCTGGTGAATGGCTCGCGCGATGAGTTCCTTGCCAGTGCCTGTTTCGCCTGTGATGAGCACGTTGGCGTCTGTGGGCGCAACTTGCTTGACTAAGTCGAGAACAGCTCCCAGGCTGCGGCTGCGCCCCACAATTTCGTCAAAGCGAGATTCTGTCTGGATCTCCTGTTCCAGGTAGATTTTTTCTTGTGCGAGTTTTTCCTCAAGCTGCTTGATCTGCTGATACGCGCTGGCGTTAGACAAGCCGAGTGCCAGTTGAGGCGCGACATGGGTCAGCAGTCGCAAGACCGACGTGCTGAACGCGTCCTCCCGCTTGCTTCCCAGAAGAAGTATTCCCTGGGGACGGTCTCCAATGTCCAGCGGCACCACACAGACGAGGCCTATGCCCGCTTTTACCACGGAAGAGAAGAAGCCATTGTTTTGCAGATCAGGCGGGCCGAGAACCCGGATGTTGCCGCCTTTGAAAAAGGATGCGTCGATATGTCGTTCCGCGATCTCGAACAACTCGTCGTTTCCCACTCCTGAGGGGAGGAAGTCGAGCACGATGGGCCGCAGAAACTCGCCGTCGGCATCCCACAGAAGCAGGCCTGTGAAATCCTGGCTAACCACCTTACGAAGGCACTCAGAGACGGCGGAAAACAATGCGCGCGGCTCCAGATGGGAGCCTGAGCAGTGACTGATCTCAAGAAGCGTCTCGAGACGCTGGCTATTCTGACGTATCTCGGTTATATCCACACCGACGCCGAGAGCTCCCGTTACGGTATCACCGGCCTTGCGCAGTGGACTAAGCATGACTTCGTAGAAGCGGCCGCCCCACTCCAATTCGAACTCGACCTCTTCTCCCTGCAGGGCGCGCTGGTGACTGGAGATGATGGGTAGCGTGGGATCGTCGGTACCTGCAAACTGGGCCAGTGTCATGCCGCGGACCTGGTTTTCGGCGAGGCCGAGGTGCTTGAGCGCCTTCCCGGTACTCGAAGTGAATCGCAAATCTCGATCCACAACCCAGAAAATGCCGGGAATCTGCTGCACAATTATGCGTAATTGTTGTTCCCGGTCTTGAAGTCTCTGCTCCGCTTTCTTACGCTCGGCAACGTCGACAAACCGGGCGACGAAACATCCTGATTGCCCATCATGATCCTGCAGCAGCGAGAGGCTGACCTCGGCCCATCTTAGCTCACCGTTCTTATGTAAATAGCGTTTGGGCAGAGGATCAATGGCGTTGCTTCCGGTAGACCTCTGCCGCAATGCAAGCACGGTGGCTTCGACATCCTCGGGATGGATTAGTTGAAAAACAGTTTGGCCGACCAGTTCCTCGGGGCAGTAGCCGAGGAATTCGCAGAAGGCCTGATTGACGTCAAGGATACAGCCTTCCCTGGTGGCAATGAGCATTCCGACGGGAGCGTCCTGGAAAATGCTGCGAAATGTCTTCTCGGTGGTACGAACCGCCCTTTCGGTGGCTAGATGCTCAGTGACGTCATGAGCCATACCTACTACGAAGGGACGTGTTTGGGCGTCAATCCGTAACCAGTTATGATATTCCCACACCCGACGCTCACCACCTCGTGTCAGCAGCATCATTCGCCCGCTCGCCATGCCGTCCCGACGGATGGTTTCTACGTAGTCAGGGAAGAGATCGGCAAATTCCGGTGCGAGCAGTTGCGGCAGGGTCTTTTCGAGGAGTTCTTCAACGGAGTATCCCAAAATGCGGGCGGGGGCGGGATTGACCGCCAGGAGTCGACCTTCGAGATCGTGCGTGCAGACGAGGTCTTGGGATTTTTCAAGGAGCTCAGGGAAAAAGCCGTGCGCAGCGAGCGAGGGAGTGTACGGGCTACTCTGGTTCGCTGCGGAAGTAACGATAGTCTGAACAGGTTGCGTTTCGGCCATTACGATTCAGAGCGGAAGTCGTATGCAGGGGCGAAGCGGGGGGAGGGCTACGACACTCCGGTTTAAGCAAGGAGCTTACAATTCACGCTAGACTTGGCTCTGTGACCCAGATCACAGGTGTTTCGCGGCATTGATCCAGCAGATGCAAAGCGCAGTTGTCCCGGAACGGGGCAAAAGTCACCCGCGCGCCGCAACGTCCCCTCATTTGGGCTTGCCAGCAAGCCATTCCTCGTGCAGCAGCGCTGAGGCGTTGTCGCGCAAGATGTTGGGAAGATCGTAACGCGGCGATGTCACACCAGGGCGGCGAACTCGTCATTAATCTTGAGACCACGATCTTGAGACCACGGCGAGTGATGGCCAAGCGTTACGAAGAAGAGAGTGCTCATGCTTTTGTACCGGCACTCTCTTCCGAACCAGCGAATGCTATTGTGGCGCGGCCACCTTCTTGGCTTCGGCTCTCTTGCCGTCCTTGATTACAACTTTTGCGCGACTCGCTTTCCCGGCCAGTTCATCGGCGAGCGCGTTCGCAGCGTAAATCTTCCGAAGCGCCTCCTGGATGCCCCGTGAATCGACGTGCACGGCGCGAGCAACGTCGTCGGTATAGAAGAAGTTCCAGACCAGCGACTCGATATTGCCATCAAAAACAATTCCGACAACCTGGCCGTTCTTGTTAATTGTCGGGCTCCCGGAGTTGCCGCCGATGATATCGGCCGTGGTTACAAAATTCAGCGGTGTCTTGAGGTTGAGTTTTGATTTCGCATTCATCCAGCTGTCGGGCAGATGATACGGGTCCTTGTTGTCGTGCTCTGCAGCGTGCTGAAAGCCACCCGCGAAATCCGTGAAATATGGAATGTGCTTACCGTTTTCGGTGTAGCCCTTGACCGCTCCGTAGCTGAGGCGAAGCGTAAAGGTTGCATCGGGATAGGCATTCAAACCGCTTTGAGCGAAGCGAATCTTCGCGATAGTCGCTCCGTCCCGACGTTCGACCGAGTCGACCTGATCGTCATATTGTTTGCGAAGAGCTCGAGCATCGGGGTCGATTGTGCGCATCAGCACGATCAAAGGATCCGTGGATGCCTGAATCGCAGCTGTGCCAGCTTCGTAAAGCTGCTTGCGAACGGCAACATCGTCCAACTTCGTGTTGCCGATGGCGTCCTTCGCAACTTCATCTGCAGTCTTGCCGTTCAGCGTCTTCCTGACTGCATCGCTGTCCGCCCCCAATGCCTGCTGCA
Organism: Acidobacteriota bacterium; assembly: GCA_050263355.1. GTDB lineage: Bacteria > Acidobacteriota > Terriglobia > Terriglobales > Acidobacteriaceae > Gp1-AA122. Next base: position 8,928 of record JBLNFC010000635.1, on the reverse strand, counting down.
TCTGGGCAAGGGAATCGCCGAGTGTGACAGTCTCCAGCGATTTGTAGATCGGCGCGGTGGAGAACAACTCCTGTTCGAGCGAGGGCAGAGAAGAATCGCGATACTCGCGCAGACGCTCGCCGTTCGGCTTCGTTTTCTCGGCAGAAACTCGGACGAGGTCGCGTGCAAAGCGAGCCAGTTCAGAGTTGAATCCACGCAGCCGTTCCACATAGGTCAGGGGTAGATACATGTCCTTCTGAACCTTCATGGCGTTGGCGATTTCGTCCCAGGGATCGCCTGCATTGGAGTTCTGTTTCTTGAAGGTGGCCCGCATCTGCTCTTCCTGGGAGGCTTTCCTGGCCATCTCATCCTTATTCTCTAAACCGCCCAAGTAGCCGGTAAAGGCCTTCAAGGCGTTCTGCAGACCAAAAAGATCTTCCTTGCCGATGCGGGCATTCTCTTCCGACTCGGCACCGAATTTCTGCAAGAGCGCGATGCGACGCTTATAACTCTCGATGCGAGATGGGTAGTCAACATCGCGGAGATATTCCAGCTGCGACGTCGTGCGCAAACGTGCGGTAGAACCAGGGTGACCGGATACGAAAACCAGGTCGCCGTCTTTTACGCCTGTCTGCGACCACCGAAGATAGTTATCCAGGTGAACGGGCTTGTCGTTCTCATAAATGCGGAAAAAAGTGATGTCCAGATCGTAGCGTGGGTAAGTGAAGTTGTCGGGATCACCCCCAAAAAACGCCGCATCAAATTCCGGCGCGAACACCAGCCGTACATCGGTGTACTTCTTGTATTTATAAAGGTTATAGACCTCTCCGGAGTAGAAGGTCACCACGTCGCAACGCATGCCCGTCGACTTGGCGCAGTCCTGCTCGATGGTCGACATGGCCGCGCGTTGAGCTTGCCCGGCATCGGCGGCAGACATCCCGGGTTTCATCGACTCCTTAACTTTCGCACTAACGTCGTCAATACCGACCAGAACATTGAGTTCAAGATCAGGGCACTTGGCTTCTTCCGCCCGCGTCTTCGCGTAAAAGCCCGTCTTCATGTAGTCCTTGCCACCGGTTGAGAGTTGCTGAACACAAGTCGCACCAACATGGTGGTTGGTGAAGGTGAGGCCATCCGGTGAAACGAACGAGCCCGAGCCACCGTTGTTGAAGCGGACGGACGAGAGGCGGACGTGATCCAGCCATTGCTGGCTGGGTTCAAAACCGTATTTAGCCTTCACCTTATCTTTAGGAAAAGCGTTGTACAGCCACATGCCCTCGTCGCCGAAAGCATAAAAATTGCTGAGCAGAGAGCCCAGCAGACAAAGCAGTAGGAGTGCGCGTTTCATGCAGAATCTCCGGAATGATCAAGAATGGCATCCAACAGTACAGAGGCCCAAAGCAGGGTAGGAAAACGCGTTAATATACGCCGCGAGCAGGCGCAGGGTAAACCCAAATGGTTGGAAACTTGGGGCTTTTGGCGTATAAAAGTTAGTTGCGCATGGCGCGTCCCGAGGCTTCTGAGCAGGCTGCGACACTGAAACGCGGGATTCTGGAGAGAGTATGTCGACCGTAACGCATGCCCCCAAGGGGCTCGAGGGAGTGGTAGCTACCACTTCCAGCATCTGCTACATCGATGGTGAGCAAGGTGTTCTGGCCTATCGCGGAATCGACATCCATGAACTGGCGGACAACTCCACTTTCGAGGAAGTCTGTCACCTGCTGTGGTTCGGTAAGCTGCCCACGCGAAACGAATTGCGCGAGCTGCGCGACCGCATGGCGGAAGAGCGCAAGCTCGATGCTTCTATCATCCACCGCCTGCATCTGGCGCCTAAACACGCGCTTCCCATGGACGTGTTGCGGACAATCGTTTCGGCGCTGAGCTTCTACGATCCCGAAGAAAAGTACAACGACCGGGATGCGAACGTCCACAAGGCCATCCGTTTAACGGCCCAGATCGCCATGCTGGTCGCCGCATATGACCGCATCCGAAAAGGGAAAGAGATAGTTGAGCCCGACCGTTCCCTTTCCCATGCGGCGAATTTCTTGCTGATGCTCAATGGAGACCGGCCCTCGGCGACCGCCGAACGTGCACTAGATATCGCTCTGATCCTCCACGCAGACCATGAGTTGAACGCGTCTACCTTCGCAGCCCGCGTCACTGCGGCTACGTTGTCAGATATGCATTCTGCAATCACGTCCGCCATTGGCGCCCTGAAAGGGCCGCTCCATGGGGGTGCGAACGAGGCGGTGTTCCGCATCCTGGAAGCGATCAGCACCTCCGGCGCCGATCCTGTCGAATACGTGAAGGGTATGCTGGCTCAGAAGAAGAAGATCCCCGGTTTTGGCCACCGCGTTTATCACACGGAAGATCCGCGTGCGACGCATTTGCGGACTATGTCGCGCGATCTAGGCACATCGAGTGGAGAGACGAAGTGGTTCGACTACTCGCAGAAGATTGAAGAGTTCGTAAAGGCCGACAAGAAACTGAATGCGAACGTGGATTTCTATTCCGCCTCGACATATCACACGCTGGGCATCGACGTAGACCTATTCACGCCAGTTTTCGCGGTCTCGCGTATCAGCGGGTGGACCGCGCACGTCATCGAGCAGCTCGAGGACAATCGCCTGATTCGTCCCCGGGCCGACTACATCGGACCGGCATATCCAAACAACTACGTGCCTCTGGATAAGAGGTAGGGCTCCAGGTCGGGCTTACTCTCTAGGCAGAATCCGTGTAAAGCGGTACAGGTGGAACCCGAGATTTACCGCCGACCAAGCTCGGCACGGACGGAAGACCTAATATCAAGACCCGCCCTGACACCTGCCTCCACAACCCGTAGAATAGATAACAAGCATGCAGCGGGTTTACTTTGACAATAACGCAACCACTCCGGTGCTGCCGGAAGTATTTGAGGCAATGCGGCCCTACTACGGCGAGCACTTTGGGAATGCCTCGTCCATTCACCACCACGGACAGGAAACCCGAGCGGCGGTTGAGCGGGCGCGTGAGTCGGTAGCGGAGCTTGTGGGATGCCGTTCCTCGGAAATCGTGTTTACGAGCGGCGGGACGGAAGGCGACAACCTGGCCATCTTCGGACTGGCAACCGAGGGCGATCACGTTATTACCTCAACCATCGAGCACCATGCTGTCCTGAATGCCTGCAAGCGCCTGGAGGCCATGGGATGCGAGGTGACCTACATTCCGGTCGATGGTCGCGGGCTAGTGGATCCTGGCGCCGTGCGGCGCGGGTTGCGGTCAAACACTAAACTTATCTCGATCATGATGGCCAACAACGAGACTGGCGTGCTCCAGCCGGTCGGTGAAATTGGGAAGATTGCAGCCGAGGCTGACATCTATTTCCACACGGATGCCGTACAAGCCGCGGGCAAAGTAGCCATTAATGTGAAGCAGATCGGGTGCGACCTGCTCTCCATCTCAGGTCACAAGATGAATGCGCCTCAAGGCATTGGAGCTCTGTTCGTCCGCAAGGGAACAATCCTGCAACCGATGTTGTATGGAGGAAGCCACGAACGCTCGCGGCGTGCAGGTACGGAGAACGTGCCCGGAATCGTTGGGTTGGGGAGGGCAGCTGTGATCGCCAAAGACGCTCTCAGCAATGGCAGCATCGCAAACATTGAGCAGATGAGGGATCGCTTGCAGCAGATGCTGAGTAGGCTCGACTCAGCGGGAGTCAACGGGGACGGAGCGCCCCGGGTGCCCAATACGACGAACATTTATTTCGATCACATCGAAGGAGAAGCGCTGGTCATTGCCCTCGATCTTAAGGGACTCGCGGTTTCAACGGGCGCCGCCTGCTCTTCTGGCGCAATTGAACCATCACATGTGCTCACCGCAATGGGATTGCGGGCGGAGCGGGCCCGAGCCAGCATTCGATTCAGCTTAGGCAAGCAGAATACAGAAGAGGAAGTCGAGTTTGCTCTGGCGCTGGTGTCGGACACGGTTGCGCGGCTGCGCGAGTTGTCGCCCGTATACAAGAAAGAAGCTCTTAGCCAGTAGCCCTTCAGTTGCCACTGAGCCGACTCAGTACCTGGAGAGCTGATTAAGCATGTCAAACCCGAAGACCATCGCGGTAGCCATGTCGGGCGGCGTGGATTCCTCCACCGTCGCGGCCGTGCTGCGCGCCGAGGGACACAATGTCATTGGTCTCACGATGCAGTTGTGGAATCAGCGACGGATGGCTGGTCACGAAGGGATGCCCGAAGCTGTGCAGGGTCGCTGCTGCTCTCTGGACGATGTTTACGATGCGCGCCGAGTCGCTGAGACAATCGGAATTCCTTATTACGTGGTCAACCATGAGCAGCGCTTCGAGGATGAGGTGGTCCGTCCTTTTGTGCAGGAGTATCTTTCCGGACGCACTCCGATCCCGTGTAGTCTCTGCAACAATCACTTGAAGTTCGACCAGTTACTGCTAGTAGCTCAGCAGATTGGAGCCGATCACCTGGCCACCGGCCATTATGCGCGGGTGGAGTTCGATGCCAAGCGCGATCGTTGGCTGTTGAAGCGTCCTGCGGATACCTCGAAGGATCAAACCTACTTCCTCTTTGGCCTTACCCAGGAGCAGTTGAGCCGCACTCTCTTTCCTCTCGGCGCGCTCACCAAGCCGGAAGTTCGGGCGTTAGCGCGGCAACACGGACTTGCCCTGGCGGAGAAGCCAGATTCGCAAGAAATTTGCTTTGTGCCGGGAGGCGACTACAAGCGGTTTCTGGATGCGTATCTTGAGGAGCAGGGCGAGGCACTACCCGATACAGCCGGAGAACTCGTGACCACCGGCGGCGACGTCGTCGGCGAGCATCACGGAATTCACAACTTCACAGTGGGACAGCGCAAAGGTCTGGGAGTCGCGACTGGCTCGCCGCTCTATGTGATCCAGATTAAGGGGGACACGCGGCAGGTGGTAGTTGGAAACAGCGACGAACTTTATTCCGACACGTTACGAGTCCGGCGCACAAATCTGATTGCGTGTGCGCAGTTAGATCAGCCACTGCGGGTCACAGTGAAGATTCGACACCGTCACGAGCCGGCACCCGCAACGATTGAGGCGACCGGGGGAGACGAGATCCTGGTGAAGTTTGATCAAGCTCAGCGTGCAATCACTCCGGGACAAGCTGCCGTTTTTTACGATCACGATGTGGTAGTGGGCGGCGGCTGGATCGCATGAATCGTCAGTCCGGACGAGTGGGTTGGTTTCGCGTCGGCTCATCCCGAAACCCAGGCACCTTTTAAAATTCAAATGCGAACCTTAATTCAAAACCACCGCCTCCAACGTTTAGTCCCGCCTCTACAAGGCTGAGCTGTTCTGTGGTCCTAAGAGCTAATCTTCAAAGCAACTTCCTTTTTCTTTTAGAGTTAGAGTCTGTACGTGCAGGTGACGAACCCGGGGGATGAAATGCGTTCTAAGGTGGTCATGTACTTAAAGCGAAGTGGACGAGGAGCACTGCTGCTGGCTTGCGCGGTAGGATTCCTGAGCTTGGCTGGATGCGGTGGTTCCTCCAACGAGGATATCCAGCTGGGGTCCGGCGCGCATAACTCTCTCCTCAAAGGTCAGTACGCGTTTTCATTCTCCGGTTCCACCAGTGCACAAACTTTCGCTACGGCTGCGGGGAGCTTCACAGCTGATGGCAGCGGGAACATTACGACGGCGGTGGAAGACGTCACTTTTGCGGGTTCGGGCAGTGGATCCGGTACGAAAAACGCGAGTTTCACTGGAACGTATGCGGTTGGAGCCGACAACCGCGGAAACGTGCTCCTCAAAGGAGTTCCTGGATGTGCCACCTGGCAACTGACGATCACCAGCAGCAGTCACGGATTGATGACGTGTTTCAGCACTGCGCATGATCCGGTCGTCACGGCCAGCGGTTCCTTCGATCTGCAGGATCCAAGTACATTCAGCACATCAAAACTCCAAGGTAAGTACGTGTTCAATTTTTCGGGTCTTGGGGTTAACGGGTCAGCTGCCACCGCGGGCCAATGGACTATGAGCGGTGCAGGCAACATCTCCAGCGGAGAGTTTGATCTCAACGACGGCGGAGGCGTTACTGTCGAGAGCCCACTGTCGGGCTCCTATTCGATTAAGTCCTCGAGCACAGGGCGTGGTATGGCCACGCTGTCCGGGTTCTATACCTCGCCAATCAATTTTGTTTTTTACATCGTGAATGCTAATCAGATTAAGTTCGTCGAGACTGATCTTCAGCCGGCGATCTCGGGAGAGGTCTTGCGTCAAGCTGCGGGTCCATTCACTGCCGCGACACTGCACGGCGGATATGCGGCGATCCTGGGAGGAAGCGATTCGGGAGGGTTTCCGATCGGGGCCGGAGCCGTTTTCACCGCCAACGGATCGGGAACGCTCTCGGGAACCATGGACCAGAACGACGACGGCTTTATCGCCAACTGCAGTTTTCCTTCCACGGCGTACGTGTTCGGAAGCGGGGGCAGATTGTCAGCAACCCTTGGTTCAGGCTGTCCGACAGCTTTCCAGGTGGCGATGTACCCGGCAGCGAATGGCACCGTTCAGATGATAAACGTTGATGGAAACTCAGTCGTTTCGGGATCCGCAAATGCGCAAATCGGCGGGCCTTTCGGAGCAGGCATGAGCAATGGCAATTACGCTCTCAACTTCACCGGAACGAATCTCTCGACTGGTTCCGAGGAGGATATCACCGGTGCGGTCACCGCCGACGGCGCGGGAGCTCTCAGCGGGAGTCTGGACATCAATAATGCGGGTAGCCTGTTTCAAGGAGCCGCCTTGGCGTCAAGCAGTTACACTACAGGAAGCGACGGACGCGGATCGTTCATTTTCAACAGCAATGCCGCTAGCTTCAACATGCAGAGCTATCAAGTGAGCCCGAATACCGTACTGTTCCTTGACATAGATCAAGGGCGCGTCATTACAGGGGTCATGCAGAAGTAGGTGCAATAACCACAACGAAGTTATTCAGGAAGCAGGTTGGGAGAAGGTTGTAAGCAACTGCGCGAGAAGTGTTTGCAAGCCGGGCTGTGCGTGTTACGTTCTATTCCCAAACTGCATCTCAAGTGAAAGCTAGAGTTTCGGAGAGCACCTATGAAGAAGACGATATTGCTTTTGGTTTTAAGTGCGGCTGTGTTCTCGGGCGAGTGCCTGGCGCAGGCCAGCTCGCCCTCGAGCGGATCGTCGTCGCAAGGGAGTTCCGCCGCGCCGCCACAAACATCGAGCCCGACCGCGGGCACCGGCACGACTCAGGCAGACGGCGGTAACAATGCTGCGCCGAGCGCGAGTCCCGTTCAATCGGGCAGCCTCATCTATGCCGAACTGGCGAAGTCGGTGGACTCAAAGAAGGTAAAGGTTGGTGATGAAGTTCAAGCGAAAGCGACGCAAGGGGTCTTATCGCAGGGCAAAGTCGTAATCCCGAAAGGCTCCAAGATCCTGGGCAAGGTAACTCAGGTAAGCGCAAAGGGAAGTGACCAACAGCCCTCTCAGTTGGGTATCAATTTCGATCATGCAGTTTTAAAAGATGGCACGCAGGTACCACTATCGGTATCTCTGCAGGCACTAGGCGGTGGCACGAGTGCGGCCTCAGCGGGAATGGATCCGTCACCCTCCAACTCTCAAGCGAACCGTGGTATTTCATCTTCGGGAATGCCGGGACGTGCATCCGGTGAGGCGGCCGGAGGATATGGTGCACCGGGCGGCAACATGGGCGGTATGGGAACTACGAACGCGGGTGCTGGTGCTGGAGTCGGCGGAATGGGGACGACCGATGCTGGACCAAGTACTGTGCACTTGAACGCCGGCAGCCGGGGGGTTGTGGGCCTGGGTGGTCTGAGTTTATCCGAAGGTCCCCAGGGTGCGGTCATCACCTCTGACAAGAAGAACGTAAAGCTGGATAGTGGGATCGAACTCATTTTGCGGGAGAAGTAGGCCAGCACGGAAGCTTAAAAAAGGCGGCGCCAGTGCGCTGCCTTTTGTGTTGTGTTCCAGCACTAAATAAAGAGCTCGTCCTGCGGAACACCCATACCTTCTCTAGCGCGGCGGTTCTGACGGCGGCCGAAGAAATATTGCATGCCTGCCGTCACACCTTGAACTAATCCGGAAACCTGCCGAATGGGGGAGACGACGGTGTGTTGAACAATCTCGGTGGTGTGTTCCACTTTATCGAGCGTGCGGCTGAGGAGTTCATCCGCTCGGATGACTTGCAACCGGGTGCGATCTACGACATCTGAAACCGTCGCGTCAAGGCGTTGAATCTGGGACCGTACCATGCCGGTGGTGTTGGTCACATTCTCGACAATGACGTCTACCTTCGGACGCAGCTCAGTCAAAAAAGCGTTGGCCGCCTCAATAGTCGGAATCGCCTTAGTCTTCACCTCTGTAGCGAGGGTTTCCATGCGGGCACTGCTCTTTCGCACAGCGAGAAAGAGCGCGACCATGATGCCGGCCTGAATAGCAAACGAAGTCGCAATGACAATGAGGATGTACAGGAGATTGTTGTTGTCCATAGCGGTTACAGTGTTACGTCGGCAAACCTGCGGCAGCGGCGCCGCAACTACACATTCTTAGGGGTAGTGCCTTCCGCGGTGGTCTGATGATACGCCTGCCGCCCCGCTTCATACGCTGACTTGAACTGCTCCTTCTGTTGATTGAGCACTTCACGTCCGCGGTCGGCCCAGTCTGCTGCCTGCTCCCGGGCTTCGCGGGCGCGATTGCGAACAAATTCGCGGCCCTGCTCGGCTGATTCGAAGATGGCTTGTCGAGTCTCCGACCCCGAGCGAGGAGCATATAGAACACCGACGACTGCCCCCACTCCTAAGCCCGCCAGAAACCACACAAAACTACTGCCATCTCGATCCGACATACTTGCCTCCTCACGTTCCGACAGTCTGGATGGTAGCACCCACATTGTTGAAATTCAAACAAGCGCGAATGCGCGTTTGCAGGCTTTCCCCGACCAG